>JBELBG010000239.1:0-3088 GCA_042095435.1 Thiotrichaceae bacterium
GTTAATGCTTTAAGGAAAGGACCTGTTACACCGTTACCCGAGTCCCATGCAACCTTAAGTTCTCGGCTACCTTGATAGTCATCGGCAATACGATTGATGTACTCTTCAATTATACTAGTATAGACCGTAAAGCCTTTGCCACATTCATAATCAGCATTTGCAGCAATATCGCTTAAACGTTGAATATCCTTTCCATAAAAAGGCTTGTTATCCATCACCATTTTAAAACCGTTATAATCTCCCGGGTTATGCGAGCCCGTTATCATTACTGCACCATCGGTATTCAATGCATTCGATGCAAAGTAAACCATCGGTGTTGGCCCAAGACTTAATCGAATAACTGCAATGCCTGAATCGACTAAACCTTGTGTTAATGATGCTTCAATCTCAGGTGAACTGATTCGACCATCGTAACCGACCGTAACTGTTTTTCCGAGATTACGAATAACCATCGTACCGAATGCACGACCTATTGCATACGCATCATCCGTATCTAATGTCTTACCAATAACACCACGAATGTCATACTCTCTTAAAATAGACCAATGAAATTTATGTGATTTACTCATATTTATTCTCCTTACCAACAAATGCCGCTGATTTGTTCCGACTTGGCATGCTGCTCATCCATGCGTACCAAATCAATGACAGGCAACTTACCTTTAGCCTGTTCCACTATTGATTTAAATGATTCGTCATTATGCGTCACGATCAACATATCGCAATCAGTTAATAATGAATCACTGTCTTCTGTCGCCATGCTTGATAACATCGTGCCAACATCATTCATTTTAGTCTGAGTGTGATCGGTATCATGCAATGGTGTTGGTGTGAAATTTGGATCAAAAATCTTAATATCATAATCACTTTCTGAAAGCTGCTTAACTAATTCTATTGCTGGGCTTTCACGTAAATCATCCGTGCCCGCTTTAAATGTAATACCCAGAAAACCAACTTTTTTACCCGGCATCATTTCTATCATTTCTTTTGCATGCGCAATATGCGTTTCATTACTCTTCATGATATTTTTAATGACAGGTATTTTTACATCGAGCGTATTCGCTAAATGATTTATGCCGCGAGTGTCTTTTGGTAAACAAGAACCACCATAAGCAAACCCTGGCATTAAGTAATAAGGCGATAGATTTAATTTTGTATCTTTACAGAAAATATTCATGACTTCATGACTATCGACATCCATCGCTTTACAGACACGACCAATCTCATTACCAAATACAACTTTCAAGGCATGCCATGTGTTATCAACATATTTAACAAACTCAGCCGCTTCTATTGAAGTTTGTATGATTTCTCCTTCCACATTACCTTCATATAAAGAAGCAGCAACCTCTCCTGCTTTTTCATCATAAGCACCAATTACTGTTTTTGGTGGCGCATAGAAATCTTTAATAGCCGTACTTTCGCGTAAGAACTCAGGATTAAACGCAACACCAAAATCAATACCGCACTTTTTACCAGAGACCTGTTCTATAATTGGAATCATCGTGTCTCGTGTGGTTTTTGGAGGAACGGTACTGCGATACATGACTAAATGATAAGAATCTTTAAATTTAATTGCTTCGCCAATCTGCATTGACGCTTGTTGCAGGTAAGTTGTATCACAACTACCGTCTGGACTACTCGGCGTACCGACACTGACAAACGTTATGTCAGTTTCAATAATTGCAGCAACGGCATTTTGTGTTGCTTTTAGCAAATCGAGTTTACTTGCATTGTTAAGTAACTCGGGTAATTGATGTTCAACAATCGGTGACTCACCTTTGTTAATTAGATCAACTTTCTTTTCGTCAGGATCAACACCAATCACTTCATGACCAAGATCACAAAAGCAGGCTGCTGATACTGCACCAACATAACCAAGACCGAAGATACTTATTTTTGCTTTCTCTTCTCCGAGAAATTCTGATACGGGTTTACCCAACATCACATTCATTCTTGCTTGTGTTGCGCCGTTTGAAAGGTTTGTATTGCTTTGCAATCTTGCTGTACTCATTTTTTAGTCCTCGTTATATAAATTAAAAGTGATTAAATTTTTTTACGTTGGGACAGATAGAGCGAGGACTGTGCCAACCTTCGATATTTTTTGTTTTACTCATAAGAAACAAATACTTAATTGAAACCGGGTTCAATTCAGGCTTGGAAAAAGAATTCGCTATTCCGAAAGCGATTCTCGTAACGCTTTGCAAAATGCAATTCGCACTTTGAAAAAGTCGCTAAAAAACTGGCGAAAACAAGCTAAATAATTGTTTTTATTATTAAATATAGAGTTGGCACGTAGACTGCGATAGTAAGGTCAAGAAAATAAATTATGACTTATTGATGTGGAGAGCATTATGAAAAGCAAAAAGATATATCCAGTAATACTATCGGGTGGTTCAGGTACACGCTTATGGCCAATGTCGCGTAGTGCAATGCCAAAGCAATTCCTACCTTTATTGTCAGAAAAAAGTATGTTTATTGAAACATTAAATAGAGTAAAAAATAGAGATGATTTCAACGCACCTATTATTGTTGGTAATAAAGATCATGAACATCTGATTAAACAACAATTAAAAGAAGCAAACATAGACGCGGGCGCAATTATTCTTGAACCCGTTGCGAAGAATACTGCCCCGGCAATCGCATTAGCGGCTTACCACATATTAAACACTGAACCAGACAGTATAATGTTAGTCATGCCCTCTGATCATGTTATTGATAATGATGAACACTTTTATGATGCAATAGAACTGGCACACAATGAATGTAACCGTGGCAAGATGGTAACCTTTGGCATAAAACCGGATTACCCAGAAACCGGATACGGTTATATCGAGTCAGGTGAAACATTAAATAATCGAAATAAAACGCATGCTTTCGATTTAAAACAGTTTGTTGAAAAACCACAACTAAGCGTTGCTGAAGATATGTTGGCACAAGGTAATTTCTACTGGAACAGCGGTATCTTTATGTTCTCAGCCTTGCAATACATTAACGAACTCGCAGAAAACCAACCGGATATGGTTGTTGAAATAAATCAAGCTTATTTACATGCAAGTCATCATGAAAACGTCATACACCCGGTTAG
>JBELBG010000240.1:0-3083 GCA_042095435.1 Thiotrichaceae bacterium
AACTCAAGTGTTACTCAGCTTCCGGTTTTCTAAGTTTCCACGGATTAGGTAACTTGCCTTGAAAGGAAAGAGATAAACAGGCGCCTATTATAAGTACTGCACCTATACTTGAACCTAGATCCGGTAATTCATTCCAGCCAAACCAGCCAATTAATGTTGCGATAACAACGGTCACATAAGTAAATGGTGCAACGCTTACCGCTTCATTATGCGTAAAGGAATAGGTGAGTAATGTTTGCCCGCCTGTTGCACAAATTGCGGCCAGAACCATCATGCCTATGTCATGCATATTAGGTGTTTGCCAAAACCAAATCATTAAGATGCCGGAATAGATTGTTGTTGTAATACTAAAGTAAAATACGGTGCGCAATACGGGTTCAGTGTTTGCCATGTATCGCACCAATACTTTTGCCGACGCGATAAAAAAACCTGAACATAATCCAATCAATGCAGCGAGTGTAAACAACGCAGTGCCGGGTTTTAAAATAAATACAACGCCGATAAAGCCAATAACTAACGCAACGGCTGTTTCAATAGACACTTTTTCTTTAAGTATTGGCATTGACAATAAACCAATAAACAACGGCGATGTCGCATTTAATAAAGTCGATTCGGACAAACCAATATGAGCAATGGCATAAAAGAAACAGGACATGGCACATATACTGATGAAACCTCGAAATATATGTATGTGCAATATTGGTGTTTTAATAAACGTGACACCCTTGGGTAATACAATAGGCAATATGATCAATAACCCAAAGATACATCTGAAAAAGACGAGTTGCGTTGAATGTAATTCAGAAGAGGCAATCTTGATACACATGGCCATAACAGCAAAACAACAGGCTGATCCAAAAGCGGGTAAGAAACCATGGATTAAATAACGCCTATCCAGATCCATTTAAGATTGTAATTCCTTTTCCATGTTTTCCAATTCTGCCCAGCGGTTAATTGCATCATCGAGTTCATCTTGCTTGCTTTTCATTTCATCGAGTATTGGTTGTTGTTGTTCATATGGTTTGGAATAAAAGTCGTCTTCGTTTGTTTGCGCTTCCAGTTCCGCTACTTCTTTTTCCAGTGATTCGATTTTTTCAGGTAACGAATCCAGTTCGAGTTTTAGTTTATAACTTAGTTTTTTATTGCCACTGCGTTTTTTATTAGAACTGTCAGAATCATTTTCCTGTTTTTTAGGTGCGGGGTTGTCCATTTCGGCAAGATGTTTTCCATGACGCATCCAGTCGCTAAACCCTCCGGCATAGTTTTGTATGACGCCACTATCTTCAAATACCAGAATACTGCTGGCAACATTATCAACAAATTCACGATCATGGCTGACAATAATTAATGTACCTTTGTATTCAGATAGGCGTTCTTCCAGTACTTCCAGTGTTTCTACATCAAGATCGTTAGTCGGTTCATCCAGAACAAGTAAATTACTCGGTTTAGTTAATAGCTTTGCTAGAATGACACGGTTTTTTTCACCGCCTGATAATACTTTTATTTTTGTCATGGCGCGTTTTGCCGTAAATAAAAAACCACGCAAGTAACCAATAACATGCCGATCTTTACCATTAATTTTTATATAGTCACCACCTTCACCAACAATCTGGGCAATGGTTTTTTCAGGATCAAGGTTACGTCGTAATTGATCAAAGTAGGCTGTCTCAAGGTTTGTTCCTATTTTTACTGTGCCAGAATTTGGTGTAATTTCGCCTAACAATATTTTTAATAGGGTACTTTTACCGACGCCATTATTACCTACCAATCCGATGCGATCGCCGCGCATAACTTTTAATGAAAGCTTATCAATTAATTTTTGTTCACTGTAGCTATGGCAGATGTTATGTGCCTCAATCACTTTGCGTCCGGATTGCTCAGCTTCTTCGATATGTATGCGTGCTTTGTTTTGTGGTTTTAATCGCTTTGCCACTTCATTACGCATTCCCTGTAATGCACGAACACGTCCTTCATTTCGAGTACGTCTTGCTTTAATACCTTGTCTTATCCAGACTTCTTCTTCATTTAGTTTTTTATCAAACAAGGCATTGGTTTTGGCTTCTTCTTCCAGTGCTTTTTCTTTATTAATTAAATAATCATAATAAGTGCCCGGCCAACTGGACAGTTTGCCGCGATCTAATTCAATAATGCGTGTTGCCAGCTTTTGCAGGAAAGCACGATCATGGGTAATAAATAATATCGCGCCGCTAAAATGGCTGAATCTATTTTCTAGCCATTGAATCGTACTTAAATCAAGATGGTTGGTCGGCTCATCCAGTAATAACAGTTGCGGGTTACTAACCAGCGCTTTTCCCAACGCGACGCGACGTCGCCAGCCACCGGAAAGTTGATCCATATTTAATTCAGCCGGCAAATTCAATTCTGAAATAATGGTTTCGACACGCTGATCAATATTCCAGCCACCTTCCGCTTCAATCTGGCGTTGTAAGTCTTCTATTTCTCGTAATAGTTGTGGGTTATTTTCAATATTTTTATTGGAAAGAACTTCGTATTTTTTTAACAGAATTTGCAAATGCTCCAGACCTTCAGCGACATAGTCCTTAACACTGATGTCACGCGTTTCCGGTAGAGATTGTTCCAGTTGACTAATGCGGAGGTTAGATTGCCTGACGATTTCGCCGTTATCCGGTTCAATTTTATTATTGATGATATTAATCAGGGTCGATTTCCCTGCGCCATTACGTCCGATCAAGCAGACGCGTTCGCCCGACTCCAGAGACATACTGACATTATTCAGGATCATTTGATCACCGAATTCGAGCGAAATCTCATCAAAAGTAATTAAAGGCATAATTAAACAGGAATAAAAAAGATGCGCGATTATATAGTATTCACCAGAGCGGGTCAGGATTTGTCATCAGTATGATTCATGGTAACTTAGAACCTTATATCTATTTATAACACCTGACCGATTCCGGAGAGTTAACATGCTAGACAAGATTTTTGAAATGCAGACAGAACTGAATGACTATGTCTTTGCAAAAAATAAACTAAAAGATAAAGAAGGTCAGGGTTTAATCATGGAGAAAATCATTGCTGCGGCAACTGAAAATAAACTCATG
>JBELBG010000241.1:0-3077 GCA_042095435.1 Thiotrichaceae bacterium
TCTTTTTTCCTGATTACTCCGATTCCAGTCACTGCGGACAAGGCTTCTGATCTAAAAGAAATCCGCACACGTATTAAAGATGTTGAATCAAGAATTCAGAATGCGCGCAAAGAAACTAAAAAACTGCAAAGAGAATTACGCGAAAATGAAATCACAACAGCTCAGACCTTAACTCGCCTGCATGATTTTGAATTAACTATTTCAAACAAAAATGCTGAACTTGAAGAACTGAAGTTTGAAAAAGCAGAGCATAAATCAGCGCTGGAAACAGAAAAAGAGAGGCTCAAATACCAAATTCGCTCAGCCTATCAAATGGGTCGCAATGACTATATCAAGTTAATGCTAAACCAACAGGACCCGGCGAAAGTAGGACGCGCTTTAGCTTATTACGACTATCATAACCGTGCACGCTCAGAACGCATTGCTCAGGTTCAAAAAACGCTTACGGATCTGGCTGAAATTGAAACATCCATTATTGATCAAACAAGTAAACTGCAAACTTTAAAGCAGGAACATGAAACCAAATTACAAAACTTTTATCAATACCGCGCAACACGTAGCGATATTATCGCCCGATTAAATAAGGACATTGAAGCCCAAGGTATAGAACTACAGACATTACAGGAAAACGAACGCGAACTCGGCAAACTGTTCCAGGGTCTGGAGCAGGGAAAAGCAGTTACGATTGAAATGTATGAAGATATGCCGCCTTTTCGTTCTCAAAAAGGAAAATTGGAATGGCCAACCAATGGCAAGCTATTAAAACGATTCGGCGCCTTAAAAAAAGGTGGTAACTTGAAATGGCAAGGTGTCTTAATTGATGCAGAAACCGGCACCAGTGTTAAAGCCATTAGTGCAGGTAAAATTGTTTTTGCCGACTGGTTTAGAAACATGGGATTGCTAATCATTATTGATCATGGCGACGGCTATATGAGTTTATATGGACATAATCAGAACTTATTGAAAAATACCGGTGATTGGGTGCTTGCCGGCGAAAAGATCGCAACCGTTGGTGATAGTGGTGGTCAAAGTGATACTGCACTTTATTTTGAGATAAGAAAGGGAGCGGAGCCCTTAAATCCATCGCGATGGTGCAGAGGATAAGCGCCTGTAAAATACCTTATTTTACATAGCACTTACTTATTAAATAGTTGTCAGGGATACTTTTCCACGAGTATGCTTGAGCACTATGGGTTTAAGCATAAAATGAAATAAAAACAGTCCTTCCGGATGGAGCTACGAATGTATAAAACAAAAAATCTGATATTTACTTTTTTTCTGATGATTTTCTCGGTTTCTTTAGCAATAGCTAATACCGAAGAAAAAAAGGCAGAAGATATAGATGGTACTCTGCCGCTGGACGAATTACGCACCTTTGCAGAGGTATTTGCAAAAGTTAAAAGCGATTACGTTGAAACAATTGATGATCGGGAATTACTTGAAAATGCGATAAGAGGCATGCTTGAAGGTCTTGACCCACATTCAGCCTATCTCGATAAAGAATCCTATAGTGAATTACAGGAAGGAACTTCAGGAGAGTTTGGCGGACTAGGCATTGAGGTCGGCATGGAAGATGGCTATGTCAAAGTTATTTCGCCTATTGACGGTACGCCTGCAGCAAAATCAGGTATCGAAGCCGGGGATTTAATCATTAAACTTGATGGAAAGTCAGTCAGAGGAATGTCGTTGAACGACGCCGTTGATATTATGCGTGGTAAACCGGGTACCGATCTCGAACTCTCCATTGTTCGTAAAGGACAGGAAACCCCTCTCGATTTCACCATCACTCGTGCCATCATTACAGCACAAAGTGTTCGCAGTGAAATACTCGAACCGGGTTTTGGCTATGCCAGAATATCGAATTTCCAAACGCATACTGCAGAAGACTTACGTAAAGCAGTCGAAAAACTAAAAAATGAAGCTGATAAAGCTAAAGAGAAATTGAATGGTTTAATTCTCGATTTAAGAAACAACCCTGGAGGTATATTGAATGCAGCTGTCGGTGTTTCTGATCTGTTTCTTGATAGTGGCATGATTGTCTATACCGAAGGCCGTATCTCTGATTCAAAATTGAAATTCACGGCAAAACCTTCCGATGTATTAAAAGACGCACCAATCATTGTATTAGTGAATGGCGGCTCAGCTTCAGCATCTGAAATTGTTGCCGGAGCTTTACAGGATCATAATCGCGCTATCATCATGGGCGAACAAACCTTTGGCAAAGGTTCGGTACAAACGATTCTACCGATGAATAGTGAAGCGGCAGTAAAACTAACTACTGCACGTTACTTCACTCCATCAGGCCGTTCTATTCAGGCTTCCGGCATTAAACCGGATATCATCATCGAAAATATCCGCGTTAATAGTGAACAAACGCATAACTACGGCCGAGTTAAAGAATCAGACCTGAGTGGCCATCTTGATAATGGCAACGCCGAAGAAGACAACAAAGAAGTATCAGAAAAGAAAGAAGATGAAAATAAACCTTCACTTGCTGAAACTGACTATCAGCTTTATGAAGCATTAAATGTACTAAAAGCACTGGCGATTCAAATGAAAAATACGGGATAATGATTCATATGGACGTGAACAAAAGTAAAAATAAATTATTTTTATTGTTATCTTTTGCTGTCGCTCTTTTCACGACAAACGTTCAAAGCGAACCAACAAATACGCCAACCATCGCTATCCTGATAGATGATCTCGGATATAAATTTAAAGAAGACATACGTGCTTTAGCCCTACCCGGACCTGTCGCCTATGCCATTCTGCCGCATGGCCCACATACTGCAAAAATATCAGCTATTGCTCACAAAAAAGGCAAAGACATAATCTTACATCTGCCAATGCAAGCTGAAGTCATGGACAAAAATGAATTCCTCGGTCCCGGTGCATTAACACTCAATATGACAAGGGAAGAATTTTTCAAAACACTGAATATTAATATTCGTGCCGTCCCAAATTTAATCGGTATTAACAACCATATGGGTAGTTTATTGACGCAACATCCCGGGCATATGCAATGGTTAATGGAAAGCATAAAAAATAATGGACAGTTTTATGTTGATAGCTTGACC
>JBELBG010000242.1:0-3069 GCA_042095435.1 Thiotrichaceae bacterium
GTTCCGATACCTACATCGAAAAAGATGCGTCTGTAAATGAACATATTGAACAAATGCGTTTGTCTGCAACAAAGGCTATTTTAGAGCGTAAGGATACCATTATTGTTGCGACAGTTTCTGCTATTTATGGCTTAGGTGACCCGGATAGATATTTAAAAATGGTGCTGCACTTAAGTCGCGGTGATTTAATCGACCAAAGGAAATTGTTGCGACGCTTAGCCGAAATTCAATATACGCGCAATGATGTGGAACTGCACCGCGGTACATTTCGAGTTAGAGGTGAAGTGGTTGATATTTTTCCTGCTGAATCTGATCGAGAGGCCGTTCGTGTCGAACTATTTGATGATGAGATTGAGTCGATAAGCCAGTTTGATCCTTTAACCGGTGAAGTTCTTCGAAAACTTCCTCGAATCACAATACATCCGAAAACGCATTATGTAACAGAACGACAAATTCTGATTGATGCTGTGGAAAAGATTAAAGTTGAATTGAAAGAGAGACTGGAACAATTGGAATCTCTGAATAAATTAGTCGAAGCGCAACGACTGGAGCAACGAACTCGCTTTGATATCGAAATGATCAATGAGATAGGTTATTGCTCTGGAATCGAAAACTATTCTCGTTATCTATCCGGTCGCGAAGCTGGTGAACCACCGCCGACATTGTTTGATTACCTGCCTGATGATGCCTTATTGATTGTCGATGAAAGCCATGTGACTATTCCACAATTAGGCGCGATGTATCGAGGTGATCGCGCACGCAAAGAGAACCTTGTCGAATATGGTTTCAGATTACCTTCGGCACTGGATAATCGCCCTTTACAGTTTGAAGAGTTCGAAAAACTCGCACCACAAATAATCTTCACTTCAGCAACACCGGGTAAATACGAAGATGCACATGCTGATCAAGTAGTAGAGCAAGTAGTTCGCCCAACAGGTCTACTGGATCCTGAAATTGAAGTGCGCCCGGTAACAACACAAGTCGATGATGTTTTATCAGAGATTAATAAACGTGTGGCTATTGATGAAAGAGTCCTGATCACAACGCTAACAAAACGTATGTCAGAAGACTTAACTGAATACCTGTCTGAACATGGCGTACGAATACGTTATTTACACTCAGATATTGACACAGTTGAGCGTGTCGAAATTATTCGCGACCTTCGCAAAGGTGAGTTTGATGTGCTGGTCGGTATTAACCTGCTTAGAGAAGGCCTGGATATGCCTGAGGTGTCTCTTGTCGCGATATTAGATGCAGATAAAGAAGGTTTCCTTAGATCGGGTACGACATTAATACAAACCATAGGTCGTGGCGCAAGAAATCTAAATGGTAAAGCAATTTTATATGCTGACAAAATGACAGACTCAATGAAGTATGCGATTAATGAAACAGTACGGCGACGTGAGAAACAGATTCGTTTTAATAAGGAAAATAATATCGTTCCAAAAGGTATTAAAAAAGCCATAACCGATATCATGGAAGGCGCATACACTGATAGGCAAACAATCAGTAATGCCTATAAAAAAGTAGCTGAAGATAGTGCCAAGTATGATGCAATGTCACCTGAATTAATGATGAAAAAAATCAAAAAACTGGAAGAACAAATGTATCAACACGCACGAGATCTGGATTTCGAGGCGGCTGCAAAATTACGAGATGAAATAAGCTATATACAAAATAAACAGTTAGGGTTTGATAAAAAAGTAAGTTAGTTTTTAATAGAAATTAAAGGGTAATTAATGAGTTTTAATTTAAAGAATAAACGTGTTTGGGTAACAGGCCATAATGGAATGGTTGGAAGTGCAATTGTTCGTAGACTTGAGAATGAAGACTGCGAAATTATAACTGTTTCTAAAAACGAACTGGATCTGCGAGATAATGAGGCAGTATTTAGATGGCTGAGTAATAATAAACCAGAGGTGATTATTATTGCGGCTGCAAAAGTTGGAGGGATACATGCTAATAGTCATTATCCGGCTGATTTTTTATACGACAATTTAATGATCGAAACGAATGTTATACATAATGCATGGAAAAATAATATTGAAAAACTGTTGTTTTTAGGTTCTTCATGTATATATCCTAGAAATGCAATGCAACCGATTACAGAAGATGCACTATTAACTGGGGAGTTAGAGCCAACTAATGAATGGTACGCTATTGCAAAGATAGCGGGAATTAAACTTTGCCAGTCATATAGAAAACAGCATGGTGTTGACTATATTTCAGCTATGCCAACTAATCTATTTGGGCCTGGAGATAATTTTCATCCTGAGAATTCACATGTGCCAGCAGCATTATTATCGCGATTCCATAATGCGAAGGTTAATAATGAAGAACAATGTGTAGTATGGGGCTCTGGAAATCCAAAACGCGAATTTTTATTTGTTGATGATCTAGCTGATGCATTAGTTTTTCTAATTAAAAATTATTCAGATGTATCTCATGTTAATGTAGGGACTGGATTAGATATTCCAATCAAGGACTTTGCGCTTAAAGTAAAAGAATGTGTCGATTATCATGGTGGATTAGTTTTTGATAAAACAAAACCGGATGGCATGCCGCGAAAAGTACTGGATATAAGTAAACTAGCAAAACTAGGATGGACTGCTAATACAAGCCTTGATGAAGGTTTAAGCAAGTATTATAAATGGTTCATTAAAAATGAGAGTATAGTGAGAAGATAAGGTTATAGCGGGAAAGAATTAAGTATGAGTAAAAAAGCATTAATCACAGGAGTAACAGGCCAGGACGGTGCTTATTTGTCAGAGTTGTTAGTCAATAAAGGTTATGAAGTATGGGGAATAAAAAGACGTTCGTCTTCATTTAATACTCAACGCGTGGATCATTTATATGTAGACCCACATGAAAATGCCCCTCAATTTCAAATGATGTATGGAGATATGACGGATGCTACAAACCTTATTCGGGTTGTACAGGAAGTTCAGCCCGATGAAATCTATAACTTGGCGGCACAGTCTCATGTCCAGGTAAGTTTTGAAACGGCCGAATACACTGGCAATGCAGATGCATTAGGTACGTTGAGATTGCTAGAAGCGATTCGCATTT
>JBELBG010000243.1:0-3060 GCA_042095435.1 Thiotrichaceae bacterium
AGCATAACCGGTTTTGGGGCGGGCATTGTTGCTTTTCCTTATTTGTTCCCCCCTCCTGCTGTACATGAACAGGTTTCAGACAAAGAATCTAAAAAAGTTGTTGCTACAGGAAAATTTATTCATGCTAATCCGTCAGATCCGATACATTTCTGCGAGTGCGGTTTAACCATTTATAATGATTTATTGCATCTGCAAGCTGATTTTAAGGTAGGACCTGGGCCCAAATATCATGTCTATCTCGTTCCTGAAACAAATGTTTCTCCAGATACCGATATTCAAAATACAATGTATGTTGATTTGGGTCGCCTAAAAGCATTCGAAGGAAGTCAAAACTATCCTATACAAAACAGTATCAACTTAAATGATTATCAATCGGTTGTTATATGGTGTGAACAGTTTAATGTACTTATTTCACCTGCGAATATTAGCTTCAGTGAATAAGCAGCATCTATTATGTCAGTAACCTAAGAGCATTGACCAAGAAAAAAACTAAAGTTATCCCCATCGTAAGCCGATAAGCTGAATACTGAATAACTAACAGGTATTTAGTATGAGACATCAACGTAAAAAATCAGCTCAGGACGATGACCGTCGAAACAATGATCGTGTTTCCGCGAAACTTGATATCATCGCTATTGTTGAGGAACAAGAAGCCGCCATCATGATGCGTAATCTGTCCGGTAATGGTATACAAATAACCGAACCTTCCGAGTTTGAAATGTACCCTGAGCAGAAATGTCAAATCCTGATTAAAGAAGGAAGTACTTTTTTAAAACTTGATGCACAAGTCATCTGGAAAGAGTTTGGACTAATTGGCCTTTGCTTTAAAAAGCAAAATCATATCGTTCAAAAGAAAATCAATAAACTAACTCAACGATTATCAATGATTGCTCTGACAGACCAGGGTTTAACCGGCCTGGCCTAGATCTTTATTCATCATATGATTCGCTGTTTGAGTAAATGATGACATCAGTTGCTGCTTAAACATTGTATCAACGTCCATATCATCTAGTGCTTTTTGCATACACATCAACCACTGGTCGCGTTCTTCTGTTCCAATCGGAAAAGGCAAATGTCTGGCACGTAAACGCGGATGTCCAAAAGCGGCAATATAACGATCCGGCCCGCCCATCCAACCGCTGAGAAACATATAAAATTTTTCACGCGAACTTCTCATATCTTTCGGATGTAGATCACGAATCAATTTTGATTCAGGTAAGGTTTCCATATAGTCATAAAACAAAGTGACCAATTTTTGCAGACCTTCATCACCACCGATACGCTCATATGGTGTTGCTATTTTATATTCATGCTCACTCGTCATTAATAACAACCTCTGTACCTTCTTCTATCAAATCAAACAATTCAATAATTTCCTTATTACGCATACGCACGCAACCTCGTGATCCGGGTATTCCCATATCAACATCATCAGGAGAACCGTGTATATAAATATAACGATCGTGACTGTCGACACAAATACCATTTTTCAATCCTTTATTCTTTCCTTCTTCAGTGCCGCTGAGCCAAAGTATACGGGTTAAAATCCAGTCTCGTTCTGGGTGCAATTCACGTAATGCCGACTCATATACTTCACCAGTTGCAATCCTGCCAACAAAAACTGAGTTTGTTTCAGCGCCATCACCAATTTTTTCAGAAATGACATGTGCTCCTCGCGGTGTACATTCGCTATTAACTAATTCACCCGGCCCATTTCTAGCTGTCGAAATAGAATAACGTTTAAGCTGTGTGTTAGCGTCAAACAACGTTAATGTTTGTTCTTTAATTGATACTTCAATATGCATAAATATTAATTACTACTGTCTTATTGTATTTATTAACGAATCAAAATTACCATCCGTGCTTAAATGATAACCCTTAATATTACCTTGCAGAGCGGCAACATTATCTTCATACCATAATGGTATTGCAGGTAAAGTTTCAATTAAAATTTGTTGCAGCTCTCGATAATACTCTGCTTGTTTTGCTAACAACGGCGCCTGTTCTGCTTTTTCTATTAATGCATCAACCTGTTTATTATCAAAACGTCCACGATTTGCACCATCCGGCGGAATTGAATCACTATGAAAAACATACCTAAAAACATCTGGCATCTTTAAACCAACCCAGGACAAACTGTACATCTGGAAACGCCCTGTTTTTATATCGCCATAAAACGTACCCCAATCATAGCTACGAATAGCAATTTTAATACCCACTTCTTTTAATTGGCTTTGAATAATAGTGGCCAGTCTCAAGCGAAACGGATCGCTTGAAGTTTTATAACTTATTTCCAGAGGAGTTTGCTTATTATATCCAGCCTGGCTAAGTAACGTTTTCGCTTTTCCTGGATTATATTCATAACCCGATAAAGCACTATTACCCGCCCAGTGACTTGCCGGGAAGATAGCTCCGGCTTTGCGCGCAGAGTTTCTCATAACATATTGAATAATTGCATCGCGGTCTATGGCATAAGCAATAGCCTTCCGAACCAGATTGTTCCCGGTAATAGAGTCCTCAAGGTTAAAACCAAGATAAGTATAGGTATCACCCTGCTTTTGTTTCACCTGAACAGATTCCCGTTCTGATAACCATGTAATTATTTCAGGTGATAAGTTTCCCTGAATAAGATCAATTTCACCTCGTAATAATTTCAAAACCCTGACCGTAGGATCTTTGAGCGTTATAAACTCAATTAACTGTTTATCTTTAAGCCGAATCAATTTTAATCGTGCATCATCTTTCCATTCATGTAATTTCATTTCGCCATTTCCGATAGGGTAACGATTAAAACCGTGTTGTTGTGAAATTAATTTATCTGGAAGAATACCGATGACAAGGCGCCCCGGAAAAATCGGATCAGGTCGCGTCAAATGAAAGTCAATCGTATCGTCATCAATAATAGCAATAGATTCGATCATCTCAATTGATGCTCTGTGAGGTGAAATATTTTTAGGGTTAATTACCGATTCATAGGTCGCTTTTACATCATGCGAAGTGAGCGGTTCACCATCATGAAAGTCGCGTCGATCAGTATTTAATGTAAATCGATAATGATCT
>JBELBG010000244.1:0-3051 GCA_042095435.1 Thiotrichaceae bacterium
GCTTTCTTAAGATCGTTATTAAGAGCCCCTGTTTTACCTTGTATGACAACATCACTAGGTCCGGTGACAGGAAAAGCAGCGACGGGTACACCGCAAGCCATAGCTTCTAACATAACGAGTCCAAAGGTATCTGTTAGACTTGGAAAAGCAAACACATCCGCTGCTGCAAGATAAGTTGCCAGATCTTCACCTGTTTTAAAGCCTGTAAACTTGGTTTCCGGATATTTTGATTTTAACTCTTCTAAATCAGGGCCATCACCAATAACATATTTTGTCCCAGGTAAGTCAAGTTCCAGAAAAGCCTCGATATTTTTTTCAACTGCAACACGTCCCATGTACATTGAAATCGGGCGCGGGTCATCAATGATATCTTTTGTGCGTGGTTTAAATAATTCAGTATCAACACCACGCGGCCAGACAACAACATTTGAAAAATTTTGATCGATCAGTTTTTGTTGTTGTGAAGGAGTTGGCACCATTGTTCGTTCGGCTTGTTTATGAAAACGACGAAGAAAAGCATACGTCCACGCTGTAGGAATAGGCGCACGTAAACGAACATATTCAGGGAATTGCGTGTGATACGATGTTGTAAATTTTAATTTGTTTTTTACGCAATAAGAACGCGCTGCTTGTCCAAGCGGTCCTTCTGTTGCGATATGTACGATATCAGGTTTGTATGTACTAAGAATTTCGTTAACTTTTTTCTTCGGTAATATAGCCAGTTTAATACTTGGATAACTGGGACAAGGAAATGTTTTGAACTCTTCCGGAGTTATATATTTAACTTCATTACCTAAAGCGGTTAGTTCTTCTCCCATTTTGCCCAGCGTTGTTACCACACCGTTGATTTGCGGTGCCCAGGCATCGGTTGCGATAACGATTTTCATTATGCAGCCGCCGCGAGTTTTTTTACTGACTCATATTGTTCAGTCCAGTTTAATATCTCCAGACTACCATCGTTGTTTTCTATTAATGCAGTACAACTTTCTACCCAGTCACCGCAGTTGCAATAGAGTACGTCATCAATTTTTCTTATTTCAGCACGATGTATATGACCGCAAATCATGCCATCTACCTTTCTTTGTTTTGCCATATGCGAAACGGCTGTTTCAAAATTACTAATGTAATTCACCGCGCCTTTCACTTTATGTTTCAACGCTGCAGCTAATGACCAGTAAGGTAATCCAAGTTGATAACGGATATAACTGACGACGCGGTTAGCATTTAATAACCAGTCATATAATTTACTACCAACGATGGCTAACAAGGGTGAATGCTTTACGACGCTATCGAATTGATCGCCGTGTAAGACGAGAAAGCGTTTACCATCTGCTGTTTCATGCACGATTTCATTTTTAACTAATACATTGCCGAGAATAGTATCCTCGTGAAGACGAATGATTTCATCATGATTACCCGGCACATAGATCACTTGCGTACCGTGCTTGGCTTTACCTAGTATTGTACGAATGACATCATTGTGCTCTTGCGGCCAGTACATTTTTTTACGCAGATAAAGAAAATCTATGATGTCACCAACAAGATAAATCTTTTCACACTCGGAGTTACGTAAAAAATCGAGAAGGTATTTTGCACTGCAACCGGGGAAGCCTAGGTGAACATCTGAAATAAAAATGGATTTTACTTTTACTTTATTCGACGGATAAATATTGTTCATATCAGCATCTCGCATAATAAGTTTGCGAGACTATGCATATCTAGTGTGACAACAAGATTTATTTAATATGACTCTTTTATTAAAGCCATCATTTTCTTGTAATAAAACTTTAATTATATATTTGCTAATTCGTCACGAAGGATAATTACTGTTACGACACTAAAATAGTAAAGCAGAGGTATGTAATGATGGATTCTTTTGATAATAATAACGGAGTCGAAATTAAAACAATTGGAGATTCTCGTGGTTATCTATGGAAGATAGTCATGGATAAAAAACGTGGAATTGGAAAGATAGAAAAAATTTCCGGTCTTAATGATGATAATTTAGTTAACCAACAAGTTGATGGTTCTGTACATGCACTTGAAAAAGATGCTGTTGTCTCAGAAGACATGCAAAGATTAACTAACGTTATTGAGTCTCGATTTCAGGCAGCATAAGCTGCTATAAAATTCATTCATCTATAAACTGGACAACCGTTGCGGTTGTCTGGAGTGGTCTCTTTTTCTTTAAGCCGACTATTAACTAAAGTAGAATAGTCGCAATTATGAATAAAGATAAACGGACTAGTATTTTCAGAATACTGCGTGAACAAAACCCTTCGCCAACAACAGAACTGATTTATAACTCACCGTTTGAATTATTAATTGCAGTGATACTGTCAGCACAAGCGACTGATATTGGTGTTAATAAAGCCACGAAAAAACTTTACGCAGTTGCAAATACACCTGAAGCTATTGCTGCTCTTGGTTTAAGCAAGCTTAAGTCCTATATAAAAACCATTGGGCTTTATAATAATAAAGCTAAAAATATTATTGAAACTTGCAAAATTCTTATCGAAAAATATGCAGGTGTTGTTCCGCAAGACAGAGAGTCGTTGGAAAGTTTACCGGGCGTGGGCAGGAAAACAGCAAATGTCATTTTGAATACTGCTTTTGGAGAGCCGACTATTGCAGTTGATACACATATCTTTCGTGTGTCTAACCGGACTGGTATTGCCCCCGGGAAAAATGTTGTTGAAGTTGAAAAGAAATTATTAAAGTTTGTTCCGGAAGAATTCAAACGTGATGCGCATCATTGGCTTATTTTACATGGGCGTTATACTTGCATTGCGCGTAATCCAAAATGCGATAATTGCCTTGTTTTTGAACTTTGCGAGTGGAAAGGTAAGAAAAAATATATAAAACATTGATAATCAAGCGTAAAATATTATCAACTTATTTTATTGCCTGAAATGTAAACTGGAACAATGTTTGTTCAAAATAGAAATGAAGCGCGCGATTACTTTTTTCAAGTGTGGGATAAACACAAGAATAAGTTACCGTTAGAACCTATCGAAGTAATCATCTGTGATGTAATTATTGGACATCCCG
>JBELBG010000245.1:0-3037 GCA_042095435.1 Thiotrichaceae bacterium
CTCAAGCCGATACATCAACGACAAGAAAGTATGGTGGAACAGGATTAGGCTTAACTATTTCCAAACGTCTTGTTGAGATGATGCACGGGAAAATTTGGGTTGAAAGTGAAGAAAATAAAGGAAGCTGTTTTTGGGTAGAAGTAAAGTTGTCTGCTCAATCACAGGAATGTCAAGAGATACCGGATTTATCTGATAAAGATATTTTTATTATCGACTCCCGTGAAAGCAACTGCCTTAGTGTTGCAGAACAATTAACTGTCGCTGGAGCAAATTGCTTAAGTGCTTATTCGATAGATAAGGCGCACTCACTTTTAAAGTCCAATCCGAATGTTAGTGTTGTGTTCATTGAAAGTACGATGATGTTTGCAGACGAAAGGCTTAATGATGAGTTAAATGTAATTAGTGATTTAAAGAAGGTTGTACTATTGGTCAATCCGAAAGAAATGGGAAAATGCACAGAACTGGCTAAAACAGCAGGGATAGAAAGCTTATTACTTAAACCTATTAAGCGTAAGGATTTATTTGGGATTGTTAATAAAATACTTAATAGAAAAGAACAAACTAGCGTAGACACAGTAGCCCCAAACATTGAAAAAGTGCAAAACAGTAATGCCAGACATATTTTGTTAGTAGAAGATAATCCTGATAACCGGATGTTGATTAAGGCGTATTTGAAGAAAACAGAGCATAGTCTGGATGAGGCAGAAAATGGTGAAATTGCTGTAGAAATGTATCAAAAGAATAAATACGATCTGGTTTTTATGGATGTACAAATGCCAGTTATGGATGGGCATCAGGCAACCCGATTGATACGCAAATGGGAAGAAGAGAATAATAAACCAAGAACGAAAATTATTTCTCTAACAGCGCACGCTATTAAAGAAGAGGTTGATAAATGTCTCGAAGCAGGGTGTGACTCACATTTGAGTAAACCAATTAAAAAAGATACATTGTTGCAAACTATCGATGAATTAAGTTAGTTTATATTTCTGATTTTTCTACTATTTCTTTAGAATTTTTCATGTTTCTAAAAACAAGTGGTTTCTCTTCAACTTTATGACTTAGTTCTTGTTCGCCTAATTTACCAATCCTTTCTACATCATCCAGTAATTCCTGATGATGAGGAGATTTATCACAAACAGGATCAGTATTGTTTGCATCGCCTGTCATCATGAATGCCTGACAGCGGCAGCCTCCAAAGTCTTTTTCTTTTTCATCACAAGATCGACAAGGTTCTTTCATCCATTCAAAGCCACGAAAGTGATTAAAGCCCGGTGAATCCTTCCATGCTTCTTCGACACTCATATTTTTTAAATTAGGAAACTCTATTGGCAATTGTCCTGCTTCATGGCAGGGAAGTGCAGTACCATCCGGTGCAATGGTTAAAAATATTGCCCCCCAACCATTCATACATGGTTTAGGACGGTTTTCAAAGTAATCAGGAATCACGTAAATGATTTTTGACTTACCTTTCATTTTTTCCTGATATTCTTTTGCTACTTTTTCTGCATTTGCTAACTGCGTTCGTGTAGGTAACAACTGATCAACATTAATTCGTGACCAGCCATAATACTGAGTACTGGCAAGTTCGACATAATCTGCATCTAATTCAACTGTCATGTCTAGAATGTCACGAATTGAGTCAATGTTTTTACGATGAATTACAATGTTTAATACCATTGGATATTCGTATTCTTTAACAATACGCGCCATTTCTTTTTTATGCGCAAAACTTTTTGTGCCACCCAAAAAGTTATTTAACTCTTCATCACTCGCCTGAAAACTGATTTGTATATGATCAAGTCCAGCATCTTTAAATCGCTTTACACGCTTTTCATCCATACCAACACCAGAAGTAATCAGGTTTGTGTAATAACCTAAATGACGTGCTTCCTGAATGAGTTCTTCTAAATCCTGACGAACTAAAGGTTCGCCGCCAGAAAAACCAAGTTGTGTTGCCCCCATTTTACGAGCCTGCTGCATAACCCGAACCCAATCTTCCGTAGAGAGTTCATCTTGATACTTGGATATTTCTAATGGGTTAGAACAATAGGGACATTGTAATGGGCAGCGATATGTTAATTCCGCCAATAACCATAGAGGGGGAGTAATCTCAGTTTTTGCTTCTGATCCAGCCTGTGTCATAAGCTACCTCCAGGAATTTTAAAACATCGTTTTCAAGGTTAGATTCTGAAAAAGTTTCTTCCAGATCTTTAATAATAGATGCTATTGATAATTGACCATCTATACGTTTCATAATCTCTCCAGCACTTTGGCTGAGTTTAACCATACCTTCTGGATAGAGTACAACATAACAATCTTGTACTTCCTCCCATTGCACGCGGAAAGTAGGGGCGACTTCAATAATATTTTCTTTATCTATATCCATTGTTATTTACAGTTATAAAATGGTGGTTTCTTTTCGATATATGCCATCCACATGCAATCAAGCATGGTCCAAAGGATATCGAGTTTAAATTGTAAAATTTCAAGTGCACGTTCCTGTCCAGCACGTGTTTTGTAATAATCCAAAGTAATGTCTAAGCCATGTTGAACATCACGACGCGCTTCTGATAAACGTTTACGAAAATAACGATAACCTTTTTCATCTATCCATGGATAAATTTCTGGCCAATTATCCAATCGTTTTTGATGAATCTTTGGTGCGAATAATTCTGTTAATGATGAGCTTGCTGCTTCTTCCCATGTCGCACGACGCGCAAAATTTAAATATGCATCAATAGCGAACCTGACACCAGGTAATACATGCTCATAGGATAACGTTTCTTCTCGTGTTAAACCGACAGACTCTGCAAGTTGTAACCAGGCTTCAATACCACCTTCTTCACCTTCAACGCCATCATGATCAATAATACGCTGAACCCATTTGCGCCGGTCATCACGGTTAGGACAGTTAGCCATAATAGCGGCATCTTTAATTGGAA
The DNA here is from genome assembly GCA_042095435.1 of Thiotrichaceae bacterium. GTDB lineage: Bacteria > Pseudomonadota > Gammaproteobacteria > Eutrophobiales > Eutrophobiaceae > UBA7359. Next base: position 2,946 of record JBELBG010000245.1, read on the forward strand.
TCGTTGTTTGATAATAAAAACGATTTGCAACCCAACCTCGAACGGCTTCTTTATCCAAGCCACCTTCATTCATTAACAAATGAAAGTCATGG
>JBELBG010000246.1:0-2991 GCA_042095435.1 Thiotrichaceae bacterium
TGACATATTGCGCCAGCTTTTCAGTTGTATCTCTATCTGGATCGACACTGGCAAAGATAATCTGGGTATCTTCATATTTATCACGCAGTTTTTGATAAACATCCGACATAACAGACATTGTTATCGGGCAAATATCCGGACAATGGGTATAGCCAAAGAAAATAAAAGACCATTTGCCTGCTAATTGTTCATAGCCAAACTTTGTCCCGGTCTGAGCCAGTGTATCGAAATCATGTATTTGTTTTGGATTGGGCCAGAACAATCCTTCGATATCAGGTGCTGTCGTAGCGTTAGCTTGCTGCTGTTGTGACTGTTTTAGCGAAACATAAAAGCCTAAGCCTGCCGCTAAAATAGCCAGGGTGACCATTGCCGGAATAAGAAATTTACTATTACTGAGATATTTAAGCATCTAGATATTCTATCAGAAATGTAAAAAGCTGATTACTTAAAGTAATTTTCATAACTCAAAAAAAGTGAGACGCCCAAATCTTAAATGCGAAAATTCCGTTCCTTATCTATGACAGCGTACTAACATGATCATAAGATAGTGGTTTAAATGATAACTACTTTATTTATAAGTATATGAATTTTACATACATTACTGAAGTTAATTCTTGCTTGCCCAGTAGTATGCATTATGCACTGTATATATTAAGTATCTTTAATTTGGTTATTAAAATATTTCGGTTACAGGTTGATACAGTTTCTACAAGAGTAATTTATCGTTTTTTATCCTGTTTGAATAAAACGATTTTGATGGTATTTATCATGAAAGCAATTCTGGCAGAAGCTGATTGAGCTTCTATGCGTCAAATGGTGCCTTTTACATTAGGAGCGGGCTAGCAAATAAATTTTACTCCGTATGTTAATTTTTATCAGACCGGTAATGATCCATTGCCTATATATAATTTCGGCCTATCACAAATCAACTTGGAGCAAATGCAATTGGTGAAATACTGACGGTATGAGTGGTGGCGGTGCTGAAGGTTTACTTGAAATAAAAATGGCAAGCGCTGTTACTATTCCAAGGATGAGCAAACTAGTATTGTTTGTGGTTTGCGGGTGGAAGCTGTGATATTAAATGCTACCGATGGAGTTCGGCCGCTTGGTAAAGTCGCGGGCAGACTGGTGAGCTTATCCTCGGCTATGGCAGCTTAATGCTCCAGTCGCTTAAATTAGCGCTGCCTATCAAATAACTACTTTAATTACTGCTGCTTTTACATACCCAATAATATAACTGTTCTTTTTTAGTTTTTTTAAAGTTCTGGCGGGAATATGCCGATACTTGGACATGGCAGAAAAATAACGCAGAGGGGTTCTTCTTCAATGAATATCATAAGGCTAAAAAGTATCAATATTCTGGGACAGATTAGCATACTTAAAGCCTATTACGTTCCGCTGGCGTTAAGTCTACTTGGCATGGTTATCTTATTCAGTAGCAAATTGGAAAACTATGCGCCATATATACTCTGTGCTGTAATGATCTGCTGGATGATTATGGTTGTGCGTCGTGAAAAGGAGCTAGTTGAAAACTATGCTGATGCACTTATTGCAACAAACACGCTTGCCAATAATCAGGCAGCTGACTCAGTGCATAAATTAATTACGGATGTAAATGCCACGATTAATGAATCTATGAACTCAATTAAGGTAGAACTGGAGCAGGTGCGTGACGTTACATCAACTTCAGTGGTTAATTTAAAGGAAAGTTTCTACGGCATAAATGATGAGGTTCAATCCCAATCTAAACTGATTAGTCAGATTGCCAGGCGTTTGCATATGGATAACAGCTCTATAGAAAAAGATACCGCTGGACATGATGATATGGTTAGTATCGGAACTTTTATAGGAAAAACCCGATGTATTTTAAAAGGATTTGTCGATACGATGGTCAGTAACAGTAAATACAGTATGGATGTGGTTAATTCCATTGATGAATTATCCAGCGAACTGGAGGTAATCTTTAAATTTCTGGATGAAGTAAAACAAATTGCAGATCAAACTAATTTGCTGGCATTAAATGCAGCTATCGAAGCAGCAAGGGCAGGCGAAGCAGGTCGAGGTTTTGCTGTTGTTGCCGATGAAGTACGAAATCTCTCATTAACATCAAATAACCTGAATAATGAGATAAAAGAATGCATTACTTCTGCTCAGGCAAAACTAAACGAAGCGAGTGATATAGTCGGAAAGACAGGTAGCAACGATGTGACTGAAGTTATTATGAGTTCACATAGTGTCGATACGATGATGGACTCGCTCTCCAAACTTCAAGAATTCTTTGATACATCCATTAAAAGCGTCTTGATGAATTAAAGCATGGAAATATTGCTATAGACATAAAACAGGCCATCGAAGGAGATAAAGGTGTTGTCGTATTTGCTGTTGAACATGATGGAGAAACCTTCGACTATCAGGAAATAGTCAAAAAACTGGATGAAAATGTAAGTAATAATGGACTAGGTATAGGGATTATTAGTGGTTTTTGTAGAAACTTTGAGTATAGCAATGAAGGTAGAAAGTTAAGCGTTGAATACGAGTGGGAGCTTTAAAGCTGAACAGTGGCTCAATTATTGCTAAAATAATCAAAATAAATTATAAATTTGAGGGTTATATCTTCTTTGCGCATCTGATATGGAGTTGGGCTATTGCAATTGGTTATGCTACAAGTATCTGGGCGCATCTCCTCATTATCAGTTCAGTCTTTTAATCAATGGTCTGTTGAGACCATAAAAATTTGGACAAATATTAATAAAAGTTGGATGGCGCATCCGTTTTTTTACTATATAATGACGGCTAACATGCACTGTTTAAATCGTGCTATTTCATTCATAAAAAATATAATTTGAGTTTTTTACAACAGAATGGATGTTTTTGCTTTATTTAATTACTGGGTTGTCGTTATTTTAATGATGATCGGGCTTTATATAATTATCGCTCATAAAAATTTGGTAAAAAAACTGATTGGTATCAATATCTTTCAGTCATCAATTT
>JBELBG010000247.1:0-3013 GCA_042095435.1 Thiotrichaceae bacterium
CCGAATTTCAATACTTTCCCTAGTAGGTGCATTTTCTGGTGAAGTAGGATCCTCAAAAGCACTATGTCCCATAGAACTGGAACGTCCGGGATCACTTTCGTAGGTTTTAAGAAGTAATGCTTGATCAGGATTCATTTTTGGGAAATAAATCCAGCGATGCTTAGGTGAGTAACGCATAACATAGATTTCACCTGTTCGATCGCTGTATTTAAGTTCCATGATGATCTTATCTTCATCAGCAGCGGTTGTGTCATCGATCATGGCGAGAGGAAACTCTTCCACAGTCCGATAAAGTGGCTTCCAGACATTAAAGAATGCAACTCTGCGTTTCAGTAACTGCTCAGCTTCATCTGGAAATAATTCTCTGACTCTTTGCGGCCCTGATTTAGGTGTGTAATCACTGTGAGCTAGTTGCACGGTTGGTCGTTGTATTTCTGTTTGAGCCTTTAACTCAGGTGACATTGGTTTACGGATAGTGTGGTCAAAGACTTTAACTCTATTTGCTCCAGTGTGTTGTTTCACAAATTCGACAATAAGCGGGTAAAGTGATTTTTCGATGGCATCATTATCATCGAACTGGTCAAAACTATTATCGATTGGTTTTAATTCGAAACCTTCGCGATCGAGTGAAAATTCATTAACATTAGGCCAACCATTATAAATTTTTACCTCACGGTGATCAGTTCCGGGTGGATTTAATTCAATTGATGGATCAGGGTCATAGAAATAATAATCCGGCGGAATACCATTATCTTCAGTGTAATTTATAGTCGAAACAACAAATTCTTCATTACTCATGACATATCATTCCAGATTAATTTTGTTTGGTTGAAACCTCTATATTCAGTCTATTCAATTATTTTTTAATTCTGACAATTGTATTGCTTGATGTTAAACATTTAGCTTAGTCAAAATTTGATTTAAATCAAACCATAGTCAAACGTAAATTAATTTTAGCTAACTAATATTAGGTATCACGCCCTAAAGTGAAGCCAGGACCAACATATGTTTTTTCCCAACAGTCCAGTTTTTCCAGTCGTTCTGTCATCCAAGCAGTTAAATTTGGGTAATTAGACAGGGGTAATTTTTGAAGTTCATGTAGATGCATTGGTGCTGCTATTGCAATATCAGCAATAGTTGGACTACTACCACACAACCAATTATTTTCGCCTAGTCGTTTATCTAGTATTCCTGCTAACTTATGAAACCGTTCTCCTTCAGTTTCAAGTACTGATTCATCCGGTGAGTCTTCGAGTAACGGTTTTACAACATTTTCCACCATATATACGTAACAGGAAGGAAACCAGGAGGACGATTCCCATAGTAGCCAACGATTAATATCAGCGCGGGCCTTTAATTCTGTTGGGTAATAATCACTTTTGCCATTTTTGTCTGCAGCGTATTGCAAAATAGCATTGGATTCCCATAGCTTTAAATCAGCATCGACCAGAGAGGGTAAAGAGGCGTTAGGGTTAATAGCCAGATACTCCGGACTTTTGAACTGCCCCTGAAAATAGTCAACAAGGTTTAAATCATAATCTATCCCCATTAATTTTAGACCAGCGATAACCTTACGGCTGTTTATCGTTATTGGATCGGCATAAAGTTTCATGTGTTCTCCTTAAAATTAATGAGTATATTTAAGAATACGAGTGTTAAAAACATATCGTAACTTGATGGATTCACGCTTATTCATATTATTGACAATATCTATATTCCAACATGCTCGTTTAAAAGACAAGTATAATTAGTGAGTGCAAAAAAAAGGCCGGGTTAACCGGCCTTTTAAACGAACTAATTAATACTGCGACTTTATTTTTTTCCTTCTTCTCTTGCTTTGGTTTCAGCTATAACTTCATCCGCAACATTCCTCGGACATGGGCTGTAGTGCAGAAATTCCATAGAGAATTGACCACGGCCTGAAGTCATTGTACGTAATGCGCCAATATAGCCGAACATTTCGCTCAACGGACACTCTGCTTTAATTCGAACGCCAGTCGCACCCGCTTCCTGAGACTTAATCATGCCGCGTCGACGGTTCAAGTCACCAATTACATCACCAACATGATCTTCAGGTGTAAATACGTCAACCTTCATTATAGGTTCCATCAGTTGCGGACCTGCTTTAGGCATGGTTTGACGATATGCTGCTTTTGCTGCTAGCTCGAATGCCACAGCTGAGGAGTCAACGGCGTGGAATGCACCATCAAACAGGTTTACTCTGAAATCAAGACACGGGTATCCAGCAAGTACGCCTTTCTCCATACTTTTCTTGAAACCACCTTCTATTGCTGGCCAGAATTCTTTCGGGACGTTACCACCGGTTACTGTTGATTCAAATTCAAAACCACTACCTGGTTCACCGGGTTCAACGATGTAATCGATTTTGCCGTATTGACCTGAACCACCTGATTGTTTCTTATGTGTGTAACTGTCCTCGGTACGTTGCGTAATCGTTTCACGGTATGCCACTTGAGGACTACCAACTTCAACTTCAACACCATGTGTACGTTTCAAGATGTCGACTTTAATATCAAGATGAAGTTCACCCATACCTTTCAGAATGGTTTCTCCACTATCTTCATCTGTTTCAACACGGAATGAAGGATCTTCTTTAATCATTTTACCGAGTGCGACGCCCAGCTTTTCTGAAGCACCTTTATCTTTAGGTGCGATTGCAATTGAGATAACCGGATCTGGGAATACCATTGGTTCTAGTGTTGCAGGGTTATTCGGATCACATAAGGTGTGACCGGTTTGTACGTTCTTTAAACCAATCGCTGCAACAATATCGCCTGCCTGTGCTCGATCCAGTTCAATTCTGTCTTCCGCATGCATTTCTACGATACGACCAATGCGTTCGGTTTTGCCGGTAAAGGTATTTAATACCGTCGTGCCTTTTTCCAGTACACCAGAATAAACACGAATAAAGGTGAGCGCACCAAAACGGTCATCCATAATTTAGAATGCTAATGCGCGGAAAGGGACTTCAGGATCAACGGTTGCCACCTCG
>JBELBG010000248.1:0-2961 GCA_042095435.1 Thiotrichaceae bacterium
CGGCTCATAGCAATCAAAAAGTCTTTCGATGGCGGACATACAGGCGCACTACCTGCGCCATCAATAATTTTGTCTAAAGGAAAATGTAAGGCATGCGCTTTATGTAACGCTGTTTCCAATACGCGGCCTACAACCTGTACGGAGCCTGCTAAACTTGAGGTAGGCGTTAGAATAATAGTTAATGCGGATGGCTTAATACCGCATTTTTCAGCAACTTTTTCTGAAATTTCATTAGGCGGCACTTTATCCGCTTCGATGACAATATAGCCTTCATCAGCAGAATCGCGATAAGCTAGTTCATCATAAAGCTCTTCGCTACTGCCTATTGCACGTGCTGGCCCGGAACCTAGCGCATTAAATGCAGCTTTTCCTTCGCCATGATTCAAACTCCAACCCGCGTATTGGCTGCCCAAACAGGATAAAACAGGGTTTGAGCTATGCACATCGAGATGCCAAGACCAGCTTTCGAAATTTGTTGAAGCTCTTAGCTTTACAGTCCCTAAACCACCCATGCATATCTCAGCAATAATACGTCCTGCTTCCAATCCTCCGGAAAAATTGATCCCCGCATCAATAATACGGCAACCATTTTCAAGCTTGGAAACACCTACTCTTAATGCATCAGCATTTGCGACCAAATGCTGAACTAAAGGTCGTGTTAATTGGTTAATACTGGGCAAAGATAATTCTTGATTCATTCTAGACTTTCCTCAAATAAAGCTCTTTAAATATCTGTATTTATTATGATAATTATTATTATTCTTATAGTTTACTACATCACTTTACTATCTTTTTTTAGCATAGTTTCTATTTGTGATAAGCGATTAAATAGCAAGGCTTTGGTTTTGTCTATTGAATTTTCACTGGCATGAACAGTACAAACAGGGAATTTTACTTGAATTTTACTTCCTGCATGCGGCCTGTCTTTACTCCATTCCGGCCACTCAAAGCCATCACTGATAATCAGGTTTTCTTTCGCATATAAAATTGTATAAGCATCATGTCGCATGTTTACCGCCTCCTGATCATCAATATCAGATAATTTCCCATCAAAAGCCGCTAAGTGAAGATCAAACAAAGACTGCTGTGTTTCATGTAATTCAAATGTTGCTGGAGGCCTCGGGTTAACTTCTAGTACAACAACCTCTCCGTTTTCTTTCATTATATAATCTAGCCCGCAAAGGCCTTTTAGACCGCTTTCTTTTGTTATTATATTTATAATATTTTCAATAACTTCCCTATTATTTATATTTTTTTTATTTAATTTAATTGCACCTTTATATAGGAAAGGTAGTTCTTCAAAATCATCTGATTTTAATTGTTGATTGAAACCGAGTACTTTTGCTTCTTTCCCATTTGCTAGAAACAAGGCACTCAATACATCACCAGCGACAAACTCTTGATAATAGTGAGCATCAGTAATAGTTGAATTTGATGTTTTTATGCATTTTACGTGCGCCCCTCCCTGACCCGCAGTTTTTTTAATTAAGAAACTTTTTAGCGTATTCGGTTTGTCATATTGAGTTGCGGGGTGCGCTATTTCATGCCTCTCTAATAGTTTGGATAAAACGAAAGGATCTTTTATACCAGATACAGTTTCTTTCGTATTACTAAATGTTGGGGCCAGTAAACTTAGTTTATCGATTAATTCAGGCTCTGATTCAAAACCTGTACCCAAAATAATTCTGGCACTGGGTATGCTCGCTAGAGTTTCCTGCGTTCTGGAAATTAATTCACATTCAACAAACCCGTCTTCTCTGTATGTAACTTGATGGATGATATTGCAAACAGACTTTGTATCATTATCAACAAAACAATCGATAACATTAACGTTATAGCCTGCGCGACTGGCTGATTCTGCCAAAGCTCTGGCAGAGGTTGAAATTATAATAATTTCAATCATTTACAATGTAATATTAAAGTATTATAAAACTTATAATACTTTAACTTAGTGAAGAAAAATCAAATTTTAACAGCAAACTCTCTGGCAACATCAAATGCTTTTTCATGGTCAAGATAAAGTGGTTCATCTGTCTTCTTCATCATTTCAAACATGGTAAAGTGAACCTTATATTTAACATCACCTATCGCTAACGCGCCCAGTCCCCAGGTATTTTGGGGTGTATCAGATAACTCCTTTCCCATATCAAAAATATCAACCCCTTCAATTCCTAATGGAGGTACAGCATTTACATCCGCTGCAATTTGTAAATTTGATGCTTGTTTCAATTGTTTTTTCGAAAGCACCTGTATACCAGCTTTTGCCGCACCAATGACAATGTGGGTTTCAGGTAAATATTCCATTACTTTTTCTTGGGTACTACTATCAGCCCCATACATTTCAACACCAAAACGGGCGTTGTACTCATTAGCGTATTCAGTTGCGACCTTCGTGCCTCGACGGCTAGTCAAATATACTTTTGCGCCACAGTTCGCAGCCAAAATACCTGCGCAGACACCGACAGGACCAGTGCCGCCAATAATATCGATACGCTTTCCTTCCAGTGACTCGCCTGATTTTCTTTTTAACTGCTCTTCAATGCATGCCATTAATGCTGCTGCAGTGGTAATCGCACCACTAGGATCAGCAAAAACTGAAACTTCGAATGGTGGAACCATTGCTGTTTTGGCACGATTAAGCATATCGATTGCTAAGCCAAATTCCCTACCACCGATAAATATGCCAGTACGTTTAACGCCTTTTTTACCGCGAGAAAAAATCGTGTCCTGAGTTAATGCGTGAATATCATCTAAAGCGACTTCTGAATATGGAATAACGCCATCAAACTCAGCTTCATAAGCCATATTCACATCAAAAGGGCTCACGTTTTTAGTAGGGTTAAACATGTGTAATAAGTATGGATCTTTCATTTTTCTCTTCCTAATAATTATAATTCGTTTACTTTTATGTTTTTATTTCGCTGCTCTGGATTAGTGCTGTCTATGGAAATATTCGCACTA
>JBELBG010000249.1:0-2955 GCA_042095435.1 Thiotrichaceae bacterium
CAATGTTTTGCCTGTAGGCGTCCTATTTCAGAAGAGGAAAAAGAATTAGAAAGTTATGTAAAAGGTGTTTCCTGTTTACGTTGTATTGATGAAACAACAGAACAACAACGATCTAATTTTCAGGAGCGTCAAAAACAAGTTGAGTTAGCAGAATTACGCAACGAAAAGCATATTGGCGAAAAAAATCAGGCAAAGAATTAATTCAATATGAAAGACTATCCTGTCTTATATTCTTTTCGTCGCTGCCCTTATGCTATGCGGGCGCGTATGGCACTTTATAAAGCAAATATTAAATGTGAACTTCGTGAAGTGGTCTTAAAAGATAAGCCTGAATCGATGTTGCAGTTATCTAAAAAAGGAACTGTACCCGTTTTATTAACGCCAGATAAAAAAGTAATTGAACAAAGTAACGACGTTATGCATTGGGCATTGAATCAGCATGATCCTGATAACTGGCTGCATGAAGATGCATCAAAAAGCCAGTATCTGATCGATTATAACGATAATGAATTTAAACACTTTCTTGACCGCTATAAATACTATGTGGGTTATCCTGAGCATTCGCAGGAATATTATAGAGAAAATGCAGAAAGCTTTATTAAAATGCTTGAAAATAATCTGCTTAAAAATAATAACCTTGCATTACTCAGTGATCGAATAAGTTTGGTTGATATTTCTATATTTCCTTTTATTCGGCAGTTTGCCAGAGTTGACCTCAATTGGTTTCAGGCCAGTCCTTATAAGTCTGTTATTCGGTGGTTAAACAAACTTGAAGAATCTGAATTATTTGAAGGCTGCATGAAGAAGTATGCGCAATGGCTTCCGGAACATGAACCCGTTTATTTTCCTGTCTAAATGAAAGATACCTTATATAAAACAACAGCAGAGCCGGTCAAACCTTTTGAGTTTAATAAGCGCGTTGTTAATGTTTTTCCTGACATGATAGAACGATCAGTGCCGGGTTATCCGTTAACTGTTTCTATGATCAGCGTCATGGCAAATGATTATGTGCAAGAAGGAACAAATGTTTATGATTTAGGCTGTTCTCTCGGTGCGGTAAGTCTGGCGATACAGCAGGGGGTAAAAAATAAGTCCTGTAGCATTATTGCTGTCGACAACTCTCAGGCGATGATCGATGCATGTCTTGAGAAAATGCCTGATGAAAATATTGAATTTGTATTAGATGATGTATTAAATATAGAGATTAATAGAGCGTCTCTGGCTGTTATGAATTTTACCTTGCAGTTTATTCCTTTAGAACAACGCAATGCATTAATCAAAAAAATATACCAGGGTTTGTTGCCAGGTGGCGCGTTAATTCTTTCTGAAAAAATCATATTTGATGATGATAAAGAAAACAAAGCAATGAATCACTTACACCATCATATGAAAGAATTAAATGGCTATGATCAAATGGAAATTGCAAGTAAACGGAATGCGTTAGAAAATGTGTTAATTCCTGAATCGATTGAAACGCATAAAAATCGTTTAACTGACAGCGGCTTTAAAAATGTATTTATGTGGCTGAAATGTTTTAATTTTGTTTCTTTTGTCGCTGTTAAATAATTGTGTTTTAGATGGATTACAAAAAGTTACTTAGTACACTCAATGAAAATGGTATGGAAGAGTGGTCGAGCTTGCTTGGCGCACAATTATTTGAATACTTTTCTAAATTAAATCATGGTGACTATCCTAGATGGAAGTTTGCGCTCGATGTTTTGCCTGATATTGATGACGTTTCTTTTGATCTAAATGCGGGCAGTGTCACTATTGGAAGTGCTTCGAAATGCTCTACTGAGCAGCAAGCCTTTATACGAAAACAATTAGAACAATTCATTCCCTGGCGGAAAGGGCCGTTTAAATTGTTTGATATCGATGTTGATACAGAATGGCGTTCCAATTGGAAATGGGATCGTTTAAAAGACAAGATCAAGCCCTTAGAAGACAAAATGGTGCTGGATATAGGCTGCGGCAATGGTTATTACGGCTGGCGCATGCTGGGGGAAAAAGCAAAGCATGTTGTCGGTATGGATCCTACTTTATTATTTTTAATGCAATTTCTGGCGGTTAAAAAATATATCCCGAATGCTAATATTAATATTGTGCCTTTAGGTTTTCAGTCTTTACAGAATACACCTTTAAATTTCGACTCTGTATTTTCCATGGGCGTTATTTATCACCGTCGTGATCCTGTTGAACATATGCATCAATTAATGGCTTGTTTAAAACAAGGTGGTGAGCTTGTATTGGAGACGTTAATTGTAGAAGCAGATAAGGCAATAGCACTCAAACCTGAAGATCGTTATGCAAAAATGAATAATGTCTGGGCGATACCAAGTCAAAAGCTACTTGTTGAATGGGCAGAACAGGCAGGTTTTGTTAATGCGCGAATCATTGATGTGACAACGACGACAACGGAAGAACAAAGAAAAACAGATTGGATGCGCTTTGAGTCTTTAAGTGACTTCCTGGACAAAGCAGACAGCAGTAGAACAATAGAAGGTTACCCGGCACCAATACGTGCTATTCTTTTAGCAGATAAACCATAGCAATAAATTATCAGGATTTTTTTATGAAACACAAAATTCTCATTCTAATTTCTTTACTTTTAACTAATGTTTCCGGCTTTGCGGAAACTTTTCAATCAGAAAAACATAACTTCAAAATAGAAACTGTTGCTGAAGATTTGGTCTATCCCTGGTCTATTGAGTTTTTGCCAGATGGAAGAATATTAGTAACAGAAAAGCCCGGTCGCTTACGTATTGTTGAAAATGGAAAGTTATCAGAACCGGTTAAAGGTGTTCCTGAAGTTAAACATAGAGATCAAAGTGGTTTGCTCGATATTGCACTTGATCCAGATTATGTAAAAAACAATATTATTTACTTATCCTATTCGGCAAAGGGCAAGGGTGGAATAGGCACAGAAGTTATTAAAGCAAAGCTTGTAGGAAATGA
>JBELBG010000250.1:0-2936 GCA_042095435.1 Thiotrichaceae bacterium
ATAGCAACTCTAGTATCTTAAATGTCAAACAGTATAAAAATGAAGATGATGAAGAGGAAATAGTAATCAATACCGAGAATACTGTTGAATAAGTGTTTACGTTTTCAGGACAACGATATTTGATTTTTCCAGTTCATAAGTTTTTGTAATATCAAGTTCTTCTGCGGGAACGGGTCTTTGAAAAAAGTACCCTTGCGCATAGACGCAACCATGTTCCTTTAAATAATCAACGGCACTTTGATCTTCGACACCTTCAGCAACTATTTCAAGATTAAAGTTTTTTGCCATATCAATAATTGACTTGGTCATGATCGCTTTTTTACTATGGTTTACATCCATAAAGCTCTTGTCTATCTTTAGAAAATCAAACGGCATTCCATGTAAACTACTTAATGAACTGTAGCCTGTGCCAAAATCGTCAAGTAGCAGTTTAAGTCCTGTTTCTGATAGTTTATTGAGGTTGTCAATTGCATTAGGATCATCCCCGTAAAATACGCTTTCAGTAATTTCAATATCAAGTGCATCAACAGGAAGTTCGTAATACGCCAGTTTTTCCTTTATAAAATCAACGAGCTTATTGTTCTTTAATTGACGTGCGGAAACATTAACAGCAACAAAAAAAATCTCGTCTGATAATTCACGCCAAATTTTACATTGTTTACACGCTTCATTGATGACCCATTCACCCATAGCATCAATCAGACCGATAGACTCGGCAATTGGAATAAATTCATCCGGTGAAATCATACCTTTTTCTTTATGCTTCCAGCGTACTAAAGACTCTGCGCCAATAATTTTCATTGTCCTCAGGTCTACGACAGGTTGAAAGTATAGAGATAACTCTCTTTCTATACAGCTCCTGATATCTTTTTCCAATGTCAGCCGATGTTCAATTTTATTGATAATTGTATTGTCAAAAGCACGAGATTGATTTTTTCCATTTTGTTTTGCTTCATACATGGTAATATCAGCATGTTTAAGCAAGGTAGGTATGTCTTCACCATTTTCTGGAAAATAGGAAATGCCAACACTCGAAGAAATATGCATTTCATTTTCACCAAGCATGAAAGGCTGAGCTATTTGTTCAACAACCTTATCAGCAACAACCTTTGCATCTTGTCCCGAGTTTGGGCCAGAAATTAACATAACAAATTCATCACCACCAAAGCGGGAGACAGTATCACTGGTACGTGTGCATGCCTTCAGACGTTTACTAACCTGCACAATAAGATCATCACCGGCATCATGGCCAAGGGTGTCGTTGATTAGTTTGAAACGGTCAAGATCGATATTTAATATAGCAAATGTATGGTTGTAGCGCTTTGCCTGATTGATTTCGTGTTCAAGAATTTTTGAAAATAAATGTCGATTAGCAAGTTGCGTTAAAATATCATAATAAGCGAGCTTCTCTTTTTCTTTCTTGCTTTCTTCAAGCTTATCTATCGCATCATGTAAAAGAAATGTTTTTAGTTTTATTTTTCGTAAAACTAAAGAGCTGGTAAAAATAAGCTTTTAATCATCATCTTGATCGAATTAGCAAACTCATTAACAGGTTCTTCAAAGCCCCCGCTATTAATCTTTAATTTATTAGACGCGTGAGTTAAAGAGTCAATAACTTTTGCATCGCTCATTCTTTCATCTTCGTAATTAATTAGATTATTTATAAGAGTATTTACAATTGATCGATTTTCTTTACAGATAGATGTTATTCTTTTCGTTTGGCCGAACTTGAAGATATAACCATTAACTTTGTTAAATACGGTGAGGCATTCTTCTTGTGTTTGCTTTATTCTTTTCAACTGTTCAACAGTTTGTTTGGCAGTGAGCGGTTTTTCAGCATGCTGCTCTATCGCGTTTGATAACGTTTCGATGTTCTGTATGAATATAAAGTTTAGATGATGTAATTGTAGGGCTTTAGAAAGTTGTGCAATAGAGAATAATGAAAATAATGCGAACACTATTGTGAAAATTAACATTAAGTGAAGGCGTTTGGTTGTCGTCATCCCATTTCTGGATGTCGTCATTTCTAATCTCTTTTTTTTGCAGCACCTAGCATTTTAATTATTAATTGGATATGGGTTATGGAGCTTATATCGGCTAGAATCAGACTGTCTTTAATTTTTTTAAACAAAAACTGTTTTAATAAAAAAATGATGGTTAAACGTTGTCACCTTTAAACTAATGAGGAAACAATGACTTACAAAAATTCTCGCTGTGAATGGTGTAGCGGCGATAAAATATATGAAAAATATCATGATAAAGAATGGGGCGTGCCGTTACACTCTGATCATAAACTATTTGAGTTCCTCATTCTTGAAGGTACGCAGGCAGGCTTAAGCTGGATTACTGTTTTAAAAAAGAGGAAAAATTATCAAGAAGCATTTGATCAGTTTGATTTCAATAAAGTTGCTACCTATAAAGAAGCAAAGATTCAATCATTATTGAAAAATCCAGGAATAATCAGGAATAAGTTAAAAGTACATGCGGCAGTAAAAAATGCCAATGCGTTTATTAAAGTCAGACAGGAATTTGGTACGTTCAATAAATACATCTGGCAATTTACTGAAGGGAAAACAATCCAGAATAAATGGAAATCTTTAAAAGATATTCCCGCTGAAACAGACGTATCAAGAACGATGTCAAAAGATTTAAAAAAACGCGGTTTTAGCTTTGTCGGCCCGATAATTTGTTATGCTTTCATGCAGGCAACCGGTATCGTTAATGATCATGTTGTTGACTGTTATCGTCATGATGAATTAAATAAATAGCATGCTGGTTCGTCCTAGAGATTACATTGTCATAGATGACAGCTATTTTTTTGCTGTTGTCAGTGAATATCAGGAAGATGAACGGGCGTTAACATGGTTGCGTTATGTTAAAGATGACAATGTAATGCAGAAACTTGAAACAGGTAAAGCTGGTGAAATAGTAAAAGA
>JBELBG010000251.1:0-2912 GCA_042095435.1 Thiotrichaceae bacterium
TTATTCGATATAACCATTATTTCCACCGCATGACCCGCCGTGCCCAGTCGCGTTTTGAACAACGCGACTGGAAAGGGCACCAACAAGACATCGTCGACCGCATTGATCTTTATGAAAAATCTGTGCGTCGTATTGTACTTGCTCTTAGAAAAGTTCTTGATGACCGTATTAAGGATGAAAAACTCTGGAGCAATATAAGAGCTTATTTTTCTGATCGTCTTCATCAAGTGCCTGATAACGACTTCATAAAGACATTCTTTAATTCAACAACACGCCGTATTTTTGGTACTGAAGGCGTTGATGCCGACATTGAGTTTATTTCATCTGGCCCGTCAGATGATTTACGACTCATCATGTCTTTAAATATAAGGCGCTATCCCTACTGGATATCGTTACAAAAAATATTTGAGACGATATTGAATGACTTTTCCTTTCGTGTTCCCTATGACAATGTTGACCGTAATGCTGAAAAAATCGCTGAATCTATAAACGCTCACGCCAAAGTTAACTTCGAAGAAGAAATAGAATATTTACGCGTTGAATTTATTGACACGTTTTTCTATCAAGCAGCCCGCGCTTACCTCGTTGGCAAATTAATTCACAGTCAGGGTGACTCACCAATTGTCATTGCATTTAAAAATGAAAAAAACGGGATAAGTGTTGATGCCGTATTTATGGACGAAAAAGATGTAAGTCTTATCTTTGGTTATACACGATCTTATTATTTTGCAGATCCCAATTCCGTCGTTGGAGCAGTTCATTTTCTTAAGTCGATGCTTCCGAAAAAACCGATTGACGAACTTTACACTGTCTTAGGCCGTCTTCGACAAGGGAAGACAGAACGTCATCGCACTTTTGCCAAGCATTTAAGTAATACCAGAGATAAATTCATTCATGCAGATGGTGATACTGGCCTAGTGATGATTGTTTTTACATTACCTTCATATAACCTTGTTTTTAAAATTATCAGGGATAAATTTGGCTATCCAAAAACCATTTCTCGCAAAGATGTTATTGATAAATATAAACTTGTTTCAAAACATGATCGCGCTGGAAGATTAATTGATACACAGGAATTTTTAAACCTTGAGCTTCCTGTTAATCGTTTCTCCAGGGAACTAAGAGAAGACTTACTTAATAATGCTAGTGATAGTGTGAGTACTGAAGGCAGAAACTTGTTAATAAAACACGCCTATGTTGAAAGACGTGTTCGTCCTTTAAATTTGTATATTAATGAGTCATCTGAAAAAGAAGCTAAAGCTGCAGTTATTGATTATGGTCAGGCAATTAAAGATCTTGCAAAGACAAATATTTTTACAGGCGATCTTTTATTGAAAAACTTTGGTGTAACACAGCATAATCGCGTAATTTTTTATGATTATGATGAAGTTGCTCTGGTTACGGAATGCAATTTTAGAGACATACCTGAGGCAAGAGATTATGAAGATGATATGTTAGCTGAAACATGGTACTACGTATCAGAAAAAGATATGTTTCCTGAGGAATTTATACGTTTCCTGTCAATGAACGATGAATTAAAAAATAATTTTATGAAATACCATAAAGATTTATTAACAGCAGAGTACTGGCGGAAAGTAAAACAACAACATCTAAAAGGAGAAGTCTCTCTTGTCGTTCCTTATATATCAACAACACTGGAACCAAAAGAAATCTAATCTAGCTTAATATTGTTTTCTTTAAGAACAATTTCCAGGTATTCATTTCGCTCTTCAACCTTACTGTTTTCTGAAAAAATCCGATGAAAATAAACAGATATAAAAACATCACACAAGTATAAGCTAAAACAACGCCACCAAGAAATGAATGATATTTATCACCATACGAAATAAGTAAAAAACATTGTGGCATTACAGCTGGCACAGAAAAACTCAAATAAACTAATCTACTAGCAGAATAAGTCACTACAGAACCGGCAATAAGCGCAGTTATAAATAAAAGCAATAGGCCATGATATAAAACAGAGTCTAATAAAGTGAGGTGGCCTTCCTTTATAAAGACAAAACCCGTTAATCCCCACAATGTACCTGATATCAATGATGCAGCAACAAACATCAACGACCATGACTCTATATTTTTATGTTCATGATTTAAGAAGTACCAGGATAAAAAGATTCGAATAACGGTAACGCAAGTAAAAACCACAAACCAGAACAGCAGCAAACAATGTTGCAATAAGACTTAAATAAGAGTGTTCATAAAGTCTTTCTATTTGTTTTATATCAGACATAGATTATTTAAGATTCAAAACATCCTGCATATCAAACAAGCCTGCTTCTTTATCAGCTAACCAACGTGCTGCCCTTACTGCACCACTGGCAAATGTTTTACGGGAACTTGCTTTATGTGTGATTTCAACGCGTTCACCGTCTGCTGCAAACATGACAGTATGGTCACCAACGATATCACCAGCACGAATCGTTTCGAAACCAATCGCTTTTCGATCTCTTTCTCCGGTAATACCTTCGCGACCATAAACAGCACATTCTTTTAAGTCACGACCAAGAGTATTGGCAACAACCTCACCCATGCGTATAGCCGTTCCGGATGGTGCATCTTTTTTATGTCGATGATGTGCTTCAATGATTTCAATGTCGGTATCATCACCAATCACTTGTGCCGCTATTTCAAGTAATTTAAAACAGAGATTCACACCAATGCTCATGTTTGGCGCGAAAACAATAGCTACTTTATCTGACGCTGCTTTAATCAAATTCTGATCGTTTTGACTCAGCCCCGTTGTGCCAATGACCATTTTGCAGTTTGAAGCGGCACATTTTTGAATGTTCGCCGCAATTGAAGAGGCTAAAGTAAAATCGATAATGACATCGATCTGATCAGCAATAGCAGCAATATCATCGGTAATACTAACGCCTAACTTACCAATACCTGCA
>JBELBG010000252.1:0-2902 GCA_042095435.1 Thiotrichaceae bacterium
TTATGCACTTTCCCCATATTGTCACGAAAGACATGCGAAGCCTTGGTATATCCTTTTCCTCCATTATATAAAAGGTTGTTCATTGATACTCATGTCATGGATGTGTTTATCAGATTAAACAGATGTATAAAGCAAAGAGTTATATATCTTGAAGATATAAAATTTACACACCTGAAACTCAATTCTCATATAAATGAAAGTAATGCAATACAAAGGATAAATCATGATGATGATGTTTCATTTGTTTTATTACGAAATTTAAGGGAGTCACAAAGTAGAAGATTAAAGTCTATTGTTAATAGTGAGAAACCTGTAGAAATCGTGCATGATTTTGAAAATGTTAACAGGGACATGAATTATTTTTGTTTTTTAAAGTGGTTTCTGCTTGAGTTTTTTTACGACAACGGTTTACCTGTTTATGCCAGAGTTAAATACTTGATTAGGTTTTCAGGACATTTTTTCATGATTAGAACCTCGCTTGGTTTGTTTCTAGCGAGATCAATATCAATATTGAAGAAAGAAACTAAGTTTAGTTATTAATATGAAAAGTTTAGAAGAAATAAAACATAAAAATAAGGAAGATATTGACATTGTCTTTATCAACCCAGGTAATGTGAAAGCAGTATATCAAAACCTTGCTTCGGATTTTTCTGCAATAGAAACCCCAAGTTTGATTGCACTATTTGCCAGTTATATGAGAGTTAAAAACTCTTCTGTAGAGATTATTGATGCACCTGCTTTAGGCCTGACATCAGAAGATGTGGCAAAAATAATATCAGATCATTTTAATCCTGTATTAGTGGTATTGGTTGTCTATGGCTATCAACCATCTGCATCAACACAGAATATGCCGGCTGCAAGAGCAACATGTGATGCAATTAAAAGAGTGTCACCAAATACTAAAATATTATTTACAGGAACACACCCCGCTGCTTTACCAGAAAGAACATTACGAGAAGAAAAAATTGATTTCGTTTGTAGTGGAGAAGGGCCTGAAACAATTTATCAAGTAATGTGTAAACTCAAGGCAAGTGATAAAAATTATTCTGATGTGCCAGACCTTTATTATTATGATAATAATAAAATATTATCGACGCCCCCTGGTCCGTTAATTACTGATTTAGACGGGACTATGCCTGAACCGGCGCTAGACTTATTACCTATGGATAAATACAGGGCACATAATTGGCATTGCTTTGAAGATATTCATAATCGACAACCTTATGCTTCGATTCATACAAGTCTGGGCTGTCCTTATCGGTGTAGTTTTTGCTGTATAAATGCACCTTTTGGCAAGTCATCTTACCGTATGTGGTCTCCTGACAATATCATTAAACAAATTGATGTTCTTGTTAACGATTATCAGATTAAAAATATTAAAATTGTTGATGAGATGTTCGTCTTGAATAAAAGTCATGTGTTAGGTATCTGTGAAGGAATAATTGAACGAGGGTATGAGTTAAATATCTGGGCGTATGCAAGAATTGATACCGTTAAAGACGAGTATCTGGAAAGTTTAAGAAAAGCCGGCGTTAGATGGTTGGCATTAGGAATTGAATCAGGAAGTAAACACGTCAGGGATGGAGTAGAGAAAGGACGGTTTGGCACGGAAGATATTTTAAAAATCGTTGACAAAATAAAGAATGCTGACATCAACATAATAGGTAATTATATTTTTGGTCTGCCGGATGATGATCACAAAACGATGCAGGAGACGTTAGAACTCGCTATTGAAGCGAATTGTGAATTCGCTAACTTTTATTCTGCTATGGCCTATCCCGGTTCACAATTGTATCAACAAGCAATACAGCATGGATGGAAGTTACCGGATAACTGGATAGGTTATTCTCAACATAGTTATGAAACCTTGCCTTTACCTACAGAGCATATATCAGCAGCAGAAGTACTGAAATTTAGAGATGAGGCTTTTGTTAAGTACTTCACTAATGAACGCTACTTAAATCTGGTTAAAGATAAATTTGGCGAAGAAGTTAGCCGTCATATCGAAAAAATGCTGGAAATAAGACTTGATAGAGCAATTTATAATTAATATCCAAAGTTATGATAATAAGTAAAACACCTTTTAGAATGTCTTTTTTTGGCGGAGGAACCGATTTACCTACTTGGTATAAAGGAAACGGAGGCCAGGTCTTATCAACAGCTATAGATAAATATTGTTATATAAGTTGCCGTTATTTACCCCCGTTTTTCGAGCATAAATACAGGATTGTCTACTCATTGATAGAGAATGTGCAGCATTATTCCGAAATACAACATCCTGCTGTAAGAGCAATTCTTGATTATCTGGATTGTGATCAAGGACTGGAAATTCACCATGATGGTGATTTACCTGCAAGAGCAGGCCTGGGTTCTAGTTCATCATTTACTGTTGGTTTGCTTAATTCAATATATGCATTAAGAGGTAAATACAGATCGTCAGGAGAGTTGGGCGAAGAAGCAATTCATGTAGAGCAATCAATAATAAAAGAAAATGTGGGTTCACAAGATCAATTGGCTGTAGCTCATGGTGGCTTGAACCATATTATTTTTAAGGAAGATGGTAGTCATGTAGTAAAAAGAATGGTTGTTTCTAATGAGTATCTGGAAAAATTGCAGGGTAATCTTATGTTATTTTTTACGGGTACTTCTAGGATGGCGTCAGAGATTGAAAAGAAAAAAATAGAAAATATAAAAAAAAGAACACAGGAGCTTAAAGATATTCATTCACATGTGAATGAAGCTATTAACATCATGAATAAAGGAGTTGAATCACTTGATGAGTTTGGGTTTCTCTTGAATGAAACATGGAAAATAAAACGAAGTCTTTCTGAAGGTGTTTCGACAAATGAAGTTGATGATATTTATGAAGCAGCAATAAGTGCTGGAGCCTTAGGTGGTAAAT
>JBELBG010000253.1:0-2900 GCA_042095435.1 Thiotrichaceae bacterium
TGATCGTTTGGTCATGTTTTTAACAGACTCTCCAACAATTCGAGATGTGATTTTATTTCCCCATATGCGTCCGAAAGGATAATTCCCACCGGTTCTCTATAAACCATGAACAGACCTGATGATGATACTGAATTAATCAAAGGTCTGTGCAATGGTGATCAGGCTTTCTGTAAAAAACTTGTCGAAGATTACTGGAGTGAACTTCACTTTCTAGCTTTACGACTTTTAGCTGATGAAGCCATAGCTAAAGATTGTACTCAAGAAGCTTTTATCAAAGCGATTACCAAAATAAAGAGTTTCAAAGGACTGGGTTCTTTCAAATCTTGGCTACATCAAATCGTTGTAAACGAAGCTTTAACCGAGTTAAGAAAAAAAACTGCCAGAAAAGAAGAGTCATTGGATGAGTTGATGCTTGATTTTGATGAATCTGGTCACTATGTTGAATGTTATCAAGGACAACTTGTCGATATTGATGCTTTGCAAGAATCGATTGAAGTAAAGCAACAGATTAAAAAATCTATTGATAAGTTGCCTGATAAATTCAGAGTTATTTTAATTTTACGCGATTATGAAGGGTATTCTACAAAAGAAGTGGCGGAACGAATGGACATGAGTGAGCAAAATGTAAAAGTTAGATTACATAGGGCTAGGTTGGCAATGCGTAACTTACTCCATTCCACTATTAATAATTAGAGTTGATGATAATGAAGAAAACAAATATTAATGAATTCTTAAGTTGCCATGAGGTGGAAAAGTTCCTGATGGCTTATATTGATAGAGAATTGAACATTCGTTCACAACTTCGATTTAAATTTCATTTAGCAATATGCTCAAACTGTCGAAAATACATGAAAGAATATAGGAATGCGATACATTTAGGTAAGCAGGTATTTAATCATCCTGATGAGCTTGCTACGGGTAAAGTGCCGAATGAGATACTTAACGCGATACTGGATGCCAGTCAGGTTTCCCGAGCGATCTTAAAAAAACAGTAAATTAGTTGTAACCTTTTTACTCATTCATGCATCATGTAGAAAATAGCTATATTTATGATTAATTTGGAGTTTTTTTCTTTCAGAAAGAACTATTCAGTCATGTCCAAGTCAATAATTCTGTGCAATTAAATTGCGCACTAAATACAAGTTTTGTGTGAATAGTGGCTGATAAGTCACTATTTTTTTAATCTCCAGGAGAAAAATGAAAATGTCAGAAAAAAATAAACTTAATCCATTAGCTGTTGCACTTGGAACTACTTTTGCTATTTCACTTACTGCTAGCCCAATCATTAATGCGGCGGACAATCCTTTTGCTGCTAATCAATTGACCAATGGCGGCTATGAAGTTGCTGAAGGCAAATGCGGCGAAGGTAAATGCGGCGAAGGTAAATGCGGCGATAAGAAAGAAGGCGAAGGCAAGTGCGGCGAAGGAAAATGCGGCGATAAGAAAGAAGGCGAAGGCAAGTGTGGCGAAGGTAAGTGCGGTAGTTAATAGCTAAATAACTAAGTCATCATGACAAAACAATACCCTGTAAAGGGTTCAGGATTGGGTCTGCGGCGAGCTTTTATTGGCTCGCTTGCAGATCAAATTCCCTCTCAGATAGATTTTATGGAAGTCGCTCCGGAGAACTGGATTGATGTCGGCGGTAAGTTTGGCCGTCAATTTCAAAAAGTATCAGAGCAAGTTCCTATTGTTTGTCACGGACTTTCTTTAAATATTGGTGGCGTAGCGCCATTAGATGAAGCATTTTTATATAAAGTTAAGCAATTTCTTGATACATATAATATTTCTGTTTACAGCGAGCATTTAACTTATTGTGCTGATGAAGGACATTTATATGATCTCATGCCTATACCTTTTACAGAAGAAGCAATCAAATATGTAGTCGAAAGAATTCAACGAGTCCAAGATATTCTTGGACGACGCATCGCGATGGAGAATGCATCGTATTATGCTGCTCCCGGCAAAGAAATGGATGAAATAGAGTTTGTTAATAATGTTCTTCAACAAGCCGACTGTTTATTTCATATTGATATCAATAATATTTACGTTAACAGTATTAATCATGAATATAATGCTGAAAAATTCCTTAGAGCATTACCCGGCGATCGCATTGCTTATGCCCATATAGCCGGACATTTTGTCGAAGAAGAAGATTTACTTGTTGATACGCATGGCGCTGATGTCATCGATCCTGTGTGGAAATTACTGGGTGTCGCGTATGAACACTTTGGTGTGTTCCCGACATTATTGGAACGTGACTTTAATATCCCCTCGCTAGAAGAGCTGTTAAAGGAAGTCGAAACAATTAAACACTATCAAAATAAGCATTCACAGCATGACCACATCAGCAAACAACAAAGTTAGTTCTTTTCAGGATATGCAGACTGTGTTTACGCAACACATGCGTGATCCGGATAATAAACCTGCGCCGCAAGGTATTGAGGATCGACGTATGCGGGTTTATAGGGATCTGGTTTATAACAATATTCAAAATTTTATCGCTAACAGTTTTCCTGTTATTCGAAAAATAACAGCGGATGAACAATGGCATGAAATGTTACGTGATTATATTAACCGCCATCAGGCGCATACGCCTTTATTTCCAAAGATGCCGCAGGAGTTTTTGCAATATCTAGAACATGAGCGTGGTGATCATCTGGAAGATCCACCTTTTCTGCTGGAACTGGCTCATTATGAATGGATCGAAATGGCCTTGTCGATTGATTCGCGTGAAATTGACTTAATGGGTATCGACCCACAAGGTGACCTGCTTGAAGGTATTCCTGTTTTAAACCCGATATCAGTAGCCCTTGCCTATAACTGGCCTGTACATGAAATCGGCCCTACGAATATCCCAGCAGAACAACCGATAGAGAAAACTTACTTTGTTGTTTATAGAA
>JBELBG010000254.1:0-2877 GCA_042095435.1 Thiotrichaceae bacterium
GCAAGGGCAATTGAAAATAAATTCAATCGGCTTGGTTTGGAAGAAGGTTTGTCTTGTGTCATCCTGATCCGAATGATTGGAAGCGGCAAAGTAGTTGAAGCATCGATTGTTCAATCAAGCGGCAATGATTTGTTCGATAAGCGTGCTGAGGATGCTGTATATAAGTCCTCGCCTTTACCGGTTCCTGATGAAACAAGACTATTTGAAAAAATGCGTAATATTAGATTCACATTTGAACCATAAGATACAATTAGGATATAACGCTATACATGAAAACCTTATTAAAATTAATCGCCTTTAGTAGTTTGTTTATCTCTTTACAGGCGCATGCCGTACTTGATATCAAGATTACTCAAGGTGTAGAACAATCACTGCCTATTGCTGTTATTCCTTTTGGCTTTTCACAAGCGAGTAGTGTTGCTCCTATCGATCTGGCATCTATTATTAGTAACGACTTAAAACGCAGTGGTCGTTTTGATGTAATGGACGAACAGGATTTGCCACAACGTCCAACCGATTACAACGCAATTAATTTCGGTGACTGGCGCAAACTGGGTATGGAAAACATTCTGATCGGCCAGCTCATCCTTGGCGAAAGCGGCGATTATGATGTCAGCTTCAGACTGATTGATATTTATAGAGGCAAACAAATAGCGGGCTTTCGTATTCCGGCTAAACCTAATCTCCTTCGCCGCGCAGCACATCAAATTAGTGATGTGGTGTTTGAGAAGCTAACAGGCATTCCCGGCGCCTTTGATACACGCGTTGCTTATATCACTGTCAAAAAGCAAAAGGATAAAAAGATACATTCGCTGCAAATTGCTGATGCTGATGGTTACAACGCCCAGATATTACTCGAATCTCCGGAACCTATTCTTTCTCCATCATGGTCACCTGATGGAAAAAGAATCGCTTATGTTTCCTTTGAAGGCAGGAACTCCGCTATTTATGTACAGGATATATTAACCGGACAACGCGAACGTGTTTCCGGCTTTGCAGGCATTAACAGCTCACCGGACTGGTCGCCTGATGGCAGCAAATTAGCGATGACATTATCTAAAGACGGCAATACTGAAATTTATATTCTGGATCTGAATACAAAATCATTGCAACGCATTACCCGACATGGCGGCATTGACACTGAGCCGAGCTGGTCACCGAATGGGCGAAAGCTAGCGTTTACTTCTAATAGAAGTGGTGGCCCGCAAATTTATGAAATAGATTTAATCAACGGCGGCAAACCAAAACGCATTAGTTTTGAAGGTAAATACAATGCGCGTGCCGAATATGCACCCGATGGAAAATCAATGACACTGGTTCATGCTGTTGGCAGTTCATATCGAATTGGGCTGCTTGATTTAAAAAGCGGCTATATCGATGTATTAACGGACGCCCGTCTTGATGAGTCACCCAGTTTTGCGCCCAACGGCGGCATGATTATCTATGCCACGACTGGAGTCCGCGGTGGACAGCTTGCTGCTGTTTCAACTGATGGTCGTATTCACCAGCGCCTCGGTTTACAACAGGGCGATGTACGTGAACCGGCCTGGAGCCCTTTTTTAAAGTAAGCCACTTTATAAGACTTACTTATGAATGTTATGCTGTTTAATTAAAAGCAGAAAAAATGCTGATAAGGAGAAAAATTATGTCTTTGCGTCTATTACTCGTAATAAGTTTAACCAGCCTATTTTTGGGTTGTAGCAGTGATCAAGTAAAAGAAGATAAATCTGTTGAAGTTGAAGATCTAGGCACCAGTGCTTCGGCCAGTGTGGATAGCTCTGAAGAAAGTGGCGCTCAAGCTTATGGTACTGAAGACGGCTCCACTTCCATGTTTGCACTTGATGATCCGCAGAGCCCCTTATCAGTTCGCATCATTTATTTTGAATACAACAGTAATGAAATTCGTTCTGAATACCGCTCAACAATAGAAGCGCATGCGACCTATCTTAGCCAAAACCCGAATACGACGATCACATTGGAAGGACACGCTGACGAACGCGGTTCTCGTGAATACAACCTGGCTCTCGGTGAAAGCCGCGCATTGTCTATTAAACAACAGCTGTTAATACTTGGTGCTTCTTCCAGTCAAATTCGCTTGGTCAGTTATGGCGAAGAACGCCCGGCAGTAGATGGGCATGACGAAGCGACGTGGCAGCAGAACCGACGCGTTGAAATACTATATTAATTTTTTTAATGGATTTATATGCGATTTATTATTTTATTAACTATTAGCTTTGTCTTTAATACTGCTCTTGCTGAAGATGTAGATACAACAGAAAACACAGCTCCTGCTTTTGAGCCTATTACCGAGGACTATAATGCCCGGCTTGAAAAAGTTGAAAAAGCTGTCAATAACAACGCTTTACTGGATATGCTTGATCTGCTTGAATCATTAAAAACAGAAGTCAGCAGCTTACGTGGAG
Organism: Thiotrichaceae bacterium; assembly: GCA_042095435.1. Taxonomy (GTDB): domain Bacteria; phylum Pseudomonadota; class Gammaproteobacteria; order Eutrophobiales; family Eutrophobiaceae; genus UBA7359. Next base: position 2,424 of record JBELBG010000254.1, read on the forward strand.
AGATTGAAGTACAAACTCATACAATAGAACAATTAAAACAAAAACAACGTGAGCTCTATACTGATGTCGATAATCGTTTGCAGCGTGTTGAAAAAAATGGCGCAACAAACCCGGCCACACTAACGACAAGCGAAGAAACAGAAATAACATCTTCTTTTGAAAATACAGAATCAACGAATGAAGATTCATCAGAAGTTTTAGCAATAGCTGACTCGACTAATGATGCTACAAAAGCACCTGATCCAGCAAAAGCTGAAGCTGCTTACCAAAAGGCATTCAAGCTACTTAAAGATTCTCGTTATGATCAGGCGCTTGTTGCTTTTAAGTCTTTCTTAGATGATTACCCGACAAACCCCTTTTCAGATAATGCGCAGTATTGGCTCGCTGAAACGAACTATGTAATGCAAAAGTACGAACTTGCTATTAATGAATATCAAGCTTTACTTAATACTTA
>JBELBG010000255.1:0-2876 GCA_042095435.1 Thiotrichaceae bacterium
GTTTTTTCTTTACCTTCTATTTGCATTACCACTTCATCATCAACGGTTTTTCCTAATAATAACTTCGCCAAAGGTGAGTCAACTGTGATGTAATGCTCATGTTCATCAAATTCATCAGCGCCAACAATGCGATAGCGCGATTCTTTCCCTTCGTCATCTTCAATATCGACCCATGCGCCAAAGAAAATACGAGACTTATTCTGAACTTCTCTGACGACTGTTAGTTTCGGCATGCGTCGTTGTAGAAAACCAAGACGAGAATCTATTTCCCGTAACTGTTTCTTGCGATAGATATATTCAGCATTTTCAGAACGATCACCTTCTGCTGCAGCAGCAGTCACCGCTTTTGCCACTACATTCCGTTTTTTCCAGAGTTCTGCCGTTTCTTTTTCTAACTTTGTATAACCTTCCGGCGTGATATACGGAGCAGATTTTGGTGCAGGTGGTCGCCAACGTCCCATAATGAATTCTTTACTCTAGCCGCTCAATCTACTGACAAAGCCAAAATCATACTGAGTTGACAGTATGGTCGGCCAGTCTCTTCCTGCCATTGATTCATACAATTTTGTACGTGACTTAATTGCTTTTTATTTTTAGGCATCTCATCTACTGCTCCCCAATAATGCAATGCTCTTATGACATCACCTGTTAACAAGAACGTGTCTTTTTTAACCCGGCGCAAAAAATACGGCCCGGAAATTCCACCAAGTTGTTTAAATTCTTTTTTTAAAAGATGCCAGAAATCAACAATATTATCGCAAGGCCATTCAGTCAGCATCTTCACAAAACCGTCTCGATCGTCATTAAATTCATGAATCATTTGAGCATTATGGCGAACGCTTTGAATCTTACCCCAATGTCGAACAATACGTTTTTCATCCATTAACGCGGCTAATGCCTCATCACTCAGCATACGGTTGAACTGAATATCGAAGTCATGGAATATTTCGAGGAAGTTTGGCCATTTATTATCAATAACCTTGCGGCTTAAACCTGCTTGAAAGATACGACGTGACATATTTGATAAACAATCGGCGTCTGTCAGTTTCTTTAATTGCTTTTCTGAACGAGGTATAGGCAAAAGTTCTTCAACAGCCTGTACGCCATCACAACGTTGGATGGCGTTTTCATAGATGATTTCAAAAGACTTCATATAAACAATATTTCTTATTAATTAACAAGTTCGGTATTATAGAGTGAAATTTTACGGAGATACTTATGCAACGTCTAGAAGCTTACATTCGCAATATTCCTGACTTTCCTGAGCCCGGCATTCAATTTAAAGACATTACACCATTGGTTAAAGATCCAGCAATGTTAAAACTGGCAGTACATCAATTGATTCATCCATTTTTAGGGCAAGAAATCACGGCTATTGCAGGAATGGAAGCACGCGGCTTTATCTTTGGTTCACTCGCTGCATGGGAAATGGGTGTAGGTTTCGTTCCTTTACGTAAACCCGGCAAGCTGCCTTATGATGCAGAATCCATATCTTATGATCTCGAATACGGCTCAGCGTCATTAGAAGTCCATATTGATGCATTAGAAAAAGGCGACAAAGTGTTACTATTCGATGATTTATTAGCCACAGGAGGAACAGCCGCTGCTAGTTGTGAACTTGTTGAAAAGTTAGGAGCTGAAGTTGCTGCTTGTGCATTTGTCGTTGAATTAGATTTTCTAAAAGGCCGCGAGAAGTTATCTAAATACCAAACGCATTCACTGATTCATTATTAGCCAGATTATTTATTCTATATAAATACTCAAGTCATATTTACTACGGAAGGCCTTAATGTCTGAACATACGAAAGTTATGTTGGCAGGTATAAGTAGTCTTATTTTGACTTTGGGCATTGCTCGTTTTTCCTATACTCCTCTACTGCACATCATGCAGGAACAAACATCACTCAATGATGCCATTGGTGGGTGGTTGGCTGCATTTAATTATATTGGTTATCTCTCAGGAGCGATCATTGCAGCATCAATTAATGACCTGAAATTAAAAGATACGTTATATCGCTATGGCTTAATCATGGCAGTGATGACGACTATCGGTATGGCCTGGACTGAAAACTGGATTATATGGGCAGTATTGAGGTATTTAGCTGGCTTAAGTAGCGCCGCAGGCCTCTTACTTGGTTCGGGCTTGATCCTTAACTGGCTAATACGGCACGGATATAAGATGGAACTCGGTATTCATTTTGCTGGTTTAGGTCTTGGAATCGCGTTAACTGCAATTGCTGTTGAATTGATGTTATTAACATTTAACTGGGCTGAACAATGGCAAGTATTTGCATTAATCGGACTGTTTTTTGTTTTTCCAGCCTGGTTTTGGCTACCTCGTCCTGATGGTTCTGATACAACCAAACAAGGTGAGTCACTCATTGATAAACCACCCTCAAGAAACTGGATGCGTTTACTCTCAACCAGTTATTTTTGTGCAGGTGTAGGTTATGTAATTAATGCAACCTTTATCGTTGTCATTATTGATAGCCAGCCTGAGTTGAATGGCTATGGAAATTGGGCATGGCTAGTCATTGGCCTTGTCGGAGCGCCCTCCTGTATTTTATGGGATCGCATAACCAGAAAACTGGGAGAATTAATTTCATTTATATTGGCATATGCGTTACAAATTTTTTCCATACTATTATTGGCATTTGACGTTTCTGTCTTAATGCTATTTCTATGTGCCGGTATCTATGGCGCAACTGTTTTTGGAATCGTGAGCATGATGTTAACGATGGCAGGTAAGCTCTATCCAACCAAGCCCGCTAAATTAATGGGAAAACTTTCGTTGTATTATGCATTGGCACAGATTATTGCGCCTGCGATTGGAGGATCAGTTGCAGAAGTAACGGGTAATTACTCTATGGTATTAA
>JBELBG010000256.1:0-2872 GCA_042095435.1 Thiotrichaceae bacterium
GCATCCTGTTGTATGTGTAGACTACAGCGATAGTTTATGACGAAGAATTAAAAAAGCTAACTAATTTTCAAGATTAGGCAACGAACTAACCGTAGTTTCAATCCAGGCCTCGACTTCCGTTGTAATTTTTTTGGCGCTTTTGTTTGTAGATTCAATTACAGGACCGATAACTAATGTAATAGTTCCTGGTCTTTTTATCAGACTGTTTCGAGGCCATAAATGACCAGCGTTGTGAGCAACGGGAATAATATTTGCCTTTGATTTAACTGCAAGCATACCGCCTCCCGGAAGATAAGCTTTTTTTTCACCTGGTGCGACACGAGTGCCTTCAGGAAAAATGATAACCCATAGACCTGCTTTTAAACGCTGACAACCTTGTGTTACGATTTGGCGAAATGACTTTATTACAGAACCACGGTTAATAGCGATGGGCTGCATTGATGCGAGTCCCCAACCATATACAGGTATTCTTAATAATTCATGCTTCAACACCCATACCTGTGGAATAAAAATGAGTTGTAGAGCCAACGTTTCAAATGCCGATTGGTGTTTGCACATTACAATACAGGCTTGATCCGGAATATTTTCTAAACCTTTAATCTCATAATCTACATTACAACAAATTTTTAACCACCAAAGGTTAAAAGCTGTCCAACGAGTTATGATGTAATAACGGGTTTTAAAACTTAAGGGAAAAACAAGAAGACCTAGTGGGGCAAACAATATGGTGCTAATAATTTGGCCAACATAAAAAAGTAATGAACGTATCAGAAGCATGACTATTTTTTGGTCAAAATCTCATCAACAAATTGGGCTAGATCACGATAAATAGGGATCCCTTCTGGAACCAAACCTTGGTCAATTTCTGATTGACCTTTACCTGTGCGAACAAGCACGGGTTTCCCGCCCGCACTTTGAATAGCTTGAATATCAGTCATCTTGTCACCAATGCAAAAAACCTTATTTAATGAAACGCGGAGTCGTTCGGAAATATCATTATATAAGCCGGGTTTTGGTTTACGGCAATTACAATTATCTTCTGGTATATGTGGGCAAAAGAAAAGTGCATCAATGACGCCACCAAATTGAGCGAGGTGTATATTCATTTTCATATGTATTGCATTTAGAGCTTCAATCGTGAATAAATTTCTGCCTAGACCAGATTGATTTGTTACTACAACTATTTTGTAGCCGTTTTGAGAAAGTTTTGCTATTGCTTCGAGACTCCCAACAATTGGTTGCCACTCTGCCGGGGACTTTATATAGTCATCGGAGTCTTCATTAATTACGCCATCCCGGTCTAGAATGATAAGCGCCATATTTATCCTTGAAGTTTAGAAATATCTGCTGTTTGTAGAAACAAAAAATTTAAATTACTAAGCAATGCTAAGCGATTATTTTTAATATTATCATCGTCACACATCACCATTACATTATCAAAAAAATTATCTATACTTTCACCTAATCCAGCTAATTTAGTCAATGCAGATTTATAATCATGATCGTTAATCATAGGGACAACTTTTTCTTGATATTCTTTTAAAGCTTCTGATAGTAAAATTTCAGATTCCTCAGACAGTAAGTTATTTTTTACTTCCAATACATTATTAAAGTCAGATTGTTTAAGTATATTACTGATACGTTTATTAGCAGCAGCTAGACTATCCGCTTCGGCGAGTTTTCTAAATTCAGTAACAGCGATTAGCCTATGGTGAAAATCAAGCGGCCTGCTAGTATTTATCGCGAGCACTGATTCAAATGTATCATTACTTACATTTGCATCAAGATAATACCTGCGTAAACGTTCCATCAAAAAGTTAAATACATCGTCAGTAATGTTATTAGCCTTAATTTTGAGTGGGTAATTTGAAGCCGCTAAATCAAGTAATTCCTTTAAGTCAATATCTATCTTGCATTCAATGATAATACGTAGCAAACCAATTGCGGAACGACGAAGACCAAAAGGGTCTTTATCCCCAGTTGGTGCCTTACCTATAGAAAATATACCTATCAAAGTGTCAATTTTTTCACTTATCGCTAGACATTGTCCGAGGGTAGTCGTTGGTAAATTATCACCCGCAAATCGGGGCTGATAATACTCTTCTATGGCTAAAGCAACGTTGCTATCTTCACCATCAGCTTCCGCGTAGTATTTTCCCATGGTGCCTTGTAATGCGGGAAACTCACAGACCATCTCAGTCAACAGATCACAAAAACATAATTCAGCAGCACGTTTCGCATTTTTGCTATCTATATTTAAAGGTTTTGCCAGACTGGAAATAATCTTATTTAGGCGTTTAGACTTTTCATGCAAAGTTCCCAGCTCTTTTTGGTAGACAACTTTATTTAATTCAACTATGTGTTTTGCCAAACCATTCTTCAAGTCACGTTGCCAAAAAAATGCAGCGTCGCTAAGCCTGGGTTGTATAACGCGTTCATTACCTTGTTTTATTAAGTCTGGTTGTTTACTTTCAATATTTGTCACACAAATGAAAGAAGCGAGTAAATTTTTTTGTTTATCAAGCATTGGGAAATACTTTTGGTGATCTTGCATGCTGGCGATCAAAACTTCTTTAGGTAATTTGAGGAAATCTGAGTTGAAGTTACCAACAAAACTAATAGGCCATTCTACTAACGCAGTAACTTCATCGAGTAATTGAGGATTAATTACTGCGGTTCCGTTACTCTCTGTCGCTAGTTTTTTAATTTGCTCCTTAATCAAGAAGCATCGTTCATCATAGTCAGCGATTACCTTACCGTTTTGTTTTAATCTTTTAACATAGTCAGATGCATTTATGATATTAATAGACTCAGGATGATGAAAACGGTGACCATAACTATGCTTGCCAGACTTGACTCCCATAATTTCACA
>JBELBG010000257.1:0-2870 GCA_042095435.1 Thiotrichaceae bacterium
AAAATATTTAAAATACTTTCAGGCTGCCATTTAAACTCGGTATCAATATCATAATCTTGAATAGCTTTTAAAGCATAAAGTGTATTCTTATAGCGTCTTATTTCAACATCAGCCCAGTTTACGCACGGTGATTTATCCAAGTCTGAATTAATAATATCTGAGATAATTTTTTCAATATGCCGGGAACCTGGTGTTTGTAAACCAAGCTGCTCTAACCAGACAAAAATCAGGTTTTTTTGTCTGGCTTTACTCAGCGTTTTAATAGTATTTATATCAAGGCTGATGTCATTATCGTGCTTTGCATTATTAATATCTTCTATTGCACGTTCATCGAGTATTAACCTGGTTTCTTTTTGATGCTCAATAAGTCGATTTATGGTGTCCCGGTAAGCAGGCCACTTTTCTTCAATAACAGCTGCCAGCTTATGCCTGAAATAATTTCTATTATAACGGCTATCGGAATTACTTTTATCCTCTTGCCAGTTTAAATCATGCTCATTGGCATAATGCTTTATTTCTTCACGCGAATAAATCAGAAGTGGTCTTGCATAGAATGTATCTTTCTTTTTTTTGATTAGTGGCATAGCTGACAAGCCACGAGCTCCTGCTCCTCTTAAAGCCTGTAGAAAAAAAGTTTCGACCTGATCATCTTTGTGGTGTCCGCTGAAAAGCACATCATTAGAGGTCATAATATTGTCAATAAGCTGATAGCGTTTTTCTCTGGCCCAAGATTCAACACTTTCACCTTTTGGACAAGAGTCAGAAATCTTTAATTCAGTAAAAGGAAAGTCATAATTCTCACATTGTTTCTGACAAAATACTGCCCAGTCATCCGCTTCTTGTTGCAAACCATGATTGACATAGAGGACTTCAATCTGATGTTTGATTTTTTCTTTATTTGAATAAAAGAGATGTAGAAGGACACTGGAATCCATGCCACCACTGTACGCAAGCCAAAACTTGTTTACGTTGTCGAGCTCTTGCAGCACGGACAGAAAACTATCGCTAGACAGAGTTGATGCTATTTTTCCCATATGTTTAACAGACTTCTCTAAAATAATTTAGAAACGCCTTAACATTCTAGCAACTAATTCTGTTTAAACTCACCGATATTTCTTAGTTTCTCTTGTCTTTGCGAAACAATATCAGCTTTTGAAAGTTGATTTAATTGAGTTACTTCTTCAATTAGAACCTGCTTCATCTGGTTGGCTATCTCATCAAAATTTCGATGTGCTCCACCTAAAGGTTCGTCGACAATACGATCAACCAAGCCTAACTCTTTTAATCTCGGTGCAGTAATACCCATAATCTCAGCCGCTTCTTGCGCTTTGTCTGCACTCTTCCACAAGATTGATGCGCAGCCTTCTGGTGATATTACGGAAAAAGTACTGTATTGAAGCATTAATAAACGATCAGCGACACTAATCGCCAATGCACCGCCTGAGCCACCTTCGCCAATTACTGTTGCAACAATAGGTGTTTTCAATTCAGACATTTCCATTAGGTTTCTGGCAATCGCTTCACTTTGACCACGTTCTTCAGCATCAATTCCCGGATAAGCACCGGGTGTATCAATAAACGTGAGAACTGGCAGTTCAAATCGTTCGGCTAATTTCATAACCCGTAATGCCTTACGATAACCTTCAGGTTTTGGCATTCCGTAGTTACGTCTAATCCTATCTTTGGTATCTCTGCCTTTTTGGTGACCAATAATCGCAACAGGTTGATTATCTAATCGAGCTAATCCGGTAATAATCGCGGCATCATCTGCAAAACTACGCTCGCCATGCAATTCTTCAAAGTCAGTAAATATACGTTCAATATAATCCTCTGTATAAGGCCTTTGCGGATGCCGGGAAAGTTGCGAGACTTGCCAGGAACTTAAAGAAGAAAAAATTGATTCTGTCAGTTCAGAACTTCGCTTTTTTAAGCGGGAGATTTCTTCATTAATATTTATTTCTTTATCATTGCCGACGTGGCGAAGCTCTTCGATTTTAGCTTCTAACTCAGCAATAGGCTGTTCAAAATCTAGAAAATTCATTTTAATTCAATACGTTATCAGTTTTAGCTTTCGGATTATACTCGATTTCTACCTGTTTTAGATCAAGTATATTCATTAATTCATCAATCAAATCATCGCTGATTCTGACATTCCATTGATTACCAAACGGGATTAAGCCTGCCGCGTCATCCTTAATATAATTTACGACGACATTTGAAACATCATGGTGATACTTTTGCAGGATATTTTTTATGTTATTTAAAACCCCGTTGCTCATCTGTGATTCATACAGGGTTAATTTTAAAGAGCTGCTAACATTAAACGGGTTATCCGGTTTACGAACATCATCAATGGTAAAAATAGAATTAGCCAGAATTTTAATACCACCTTCATAATAGTCATCAGTTTTCGCTCGACCCCGAACAATAATGAGGTGATCTTTGATTAAGTTATTCCGATATTTTTCATAGTCTTCCGTTTTAACGACAACAACTTTTCGCGAAGTATTATCATCAATCTTGACATCATATTCTTCTCGCATGCCTGATTTGCGAATACTCATAATGTATCCAGCAACACTAACCTCGCCTGTTTTTAAACCGAAAAGTTTTCTCGTGATTTTTGATAATTCTTGTTGATAGCGTGTAATAGGATGACCAGACAAATAAAAGCCCAGCGTTTCTTTTTCGAACATAACACGTTGCTTATCATCCCAATCCTTAACGACATCATAAACAGATGAGCCATCATCTTCGCTATCTGATTTAGCTGTCGTATCAAGGCCAAACATATCATTCTGACCACTATCTAGGTTTTTATTATGTTGTTCTGCTAATGAAGTTGCTTTATCCAGATTTTCAACCAAGGT
>JBELBG010000258.1:0-2869 GCA_042095435.1 Thiotrichaceae bacterium
AAAGTGATTTTTGCTGTTGCAGAAAGTGAAAGTAAGAATACTTTGTTTTCAAGTAAAGAACGCCTGGTGCTTGCCAGTAATGTTCTGTCAGAAATTGAGAATGTTGAAGTTTTGCCTTTTAATGCATTGGTAACAGACTTTGCTAAAGAGAATGATGCGGCGGTCATTGTGCGTGGTATCCGTGCTGTTTCTGATTTTGATTATGAGTTTCAAATGGCTGGTATGAATCGTCAATTAGCACCAGAAGTCGAAACAATATTTTTAGCACCGGAAGAAAACCTGAGTTCTATCTCTTCCAGTCTTGTTAGAGAAATTTCATCGTTTGGTGGTGATGTTTCAAAGTTTGTTCATTCTTCAGTGTTAGTCGCTCTAAAAGAAAAACATAATCAATAACACATCATTCAATGAAACATTTTTATTCGTTCGCCTTCGCTTTAAGCTTCTTTTCTCAATCACTCTTCGCAGAAGCAATACAGCCTGCTGTTGCAACAGCGCATCCGCTAGCAACAAAAGCGGGTATTGAGATATTAAAAAAAGGCGGTAATGCCTTTGATGCCGCAGCAGCGATAACAGCATCGCTTGCCGTTGTTGAGCCATATGGCTCAGGTATTGGTGGTGGTGCATTCTGGTTAATACATCGTGCTTCTGATGGTAAACAGATCATGATTGATGGTCGTGAGAAAGCACCAATGCAAGCGCATAAAGACATGTATCTGGATAAATCGGGTAATGTCATTAAAGGTTTGTCTATTAATGGTCCTATGGCGGCGGGCATTCCCGGTGTGCCAGCGGGTATTGAACATCTAACAAAAAAGTACGGTCGTTTATCTTTAGAAGAAAATCTTGCGCCAGCAATCAAACAGGCAAAAGAAGGTTTTGCTGTTACTGAGCGTTATCAAAAGTTAATGGGCTTCAGAAGTAAGGTTGTGAAGAACTATGCTGACGCTGCGGCTATCTTTTTAAAAGATAATGATGTGCCGCCTTTAGGTTATGCCATTGTTCAAGAAGATCTGGCGAAAACATTGGCGCTGCTTGCCAGTGAAGGTCGCGATGGTTTTTATAAAGGCGCTATTGCAAAAAAGATGGTTGATAGCGTTAAGCGAAATGGTGGTATCTGGGAGCTTGAAGAACTGGCGAACTATAATCTTGTCGAACGTAAACCGATCATTACAAGATATAATGGTATTAAAGTAACGTCAGCGACGTTGCCGTCATCTGGAGGCATAGTTTTAGGGCAAGCGTTAACTATACTCGAACATTTTGACTTAAATAAGTTTGATCCAATAACGCGTAAACATATTGTTATTGAAGCCATGCGCCGTGCTTACCGTGATCGCGCAGCTTATCTCGGCGATATGGATTTTATTGATGTGCCAATTGATCGTTTACTGGATGAAAACTATATCGAAGGCATGGCTTTAACAATTGATGTTAATAAAGCAACGCCCAGTTCCGAGTTAAGTGATGTTGCCGCTTATGAAGGAACGGGCTCTGATACAACACATTTTTCTGTGATTGATTCTGAAGGCAATCGCGTTGCTGCAACTTTAAGTATTAACCTGCCATTTGGTTCAGGCTTTGTTGCCGAAGGTACAGGCGTGTTATTAAATGATGAAATGGATGATTTTTCAATGAAGCCATTAACAGCAAACGCATATGGCCTCATTGGTGATAGCGCTAATGCTATTGCGCCCGGCAAACGTCCTTTATCAAGTATGACACCGACCTTTGTCGAAACAGATGATCGCATTGGTATATTGGGTACGCCTGGCGGTAGTCGTATTATCAGTATGGTGTTGCTTGGCGTACTTGATTTTGCTGAAAGACGGTTACCAAAATCATGGGTTAGGGTCCCGCGTTATCATCATCAATACCTTCCTGATGAAGTCCAGTTTGAAAAAGGCGGATTAACTTTGACCGAACAGGAGCAACTTAGAAAAAAAGGTCACGCGTTAAAAGAGAAAAATCGTCAGTATGGGAATATGCAGGCGATTATGGTCTGGAAAGAAATGAACGTCAGCTTTGTTGCCAGCGATCCGCGAGGAGAAGGCACAGCAGAAGTTATTTATATTTCAAAATAAAATATCACTTAAACGGCTAATAAAAAGCCACTGTTTTTTTACATTTCTCTAATAGCAACACTTGTATGTCCTATACGTTGAGCAAGCGCATTTAGCTTTGGCAGTTAGAACAATAGAATGTTGAACGCTGGCCAAGCCGTATCATTTTTATTTTATTTTTGCACGTGTTACAGGGTTCACCTTCACGGTTATAAACATTAAGTTCCTGACTGAAATAACCCGGTTCGCCATCACCGTTAAGAAAGTCGCGTAATGTTGTGCCGCCTTTTGCTATTGCGTCAGATAAAACATTTTTTATTTCACTTGTTAGTTTTTCATAGCGCGATTTTGAAACCTTGCCGGCTTTTTGTGTCGGTTTTATCCCGGCTCTGAATAATGCTTCGCTTGCGTAGATATTGCCAACGCCGACAACAATACGGCTGTCCATAATATAGGTTTTGATTGCTTGAGTGCGTTTTCTTGAACGATCGTAAATATAATCCGAATTAAATTCATCTGATAAGGGTTCCGGGCCAAGGTGGTTTATTAGTTTATGCTCTAGAGGATCGTCTTTAGTCCAATGTATCGAACCAAATTTTCTTGGATCACGAAAACGCAATCGGTAACCGGACTCAAATACTATATCGACATGATCGTGCTTTTCGTGCGGGAGGTTGTTATTGATCACTCTTAAACTGCCTGACATGCCCAAATGCAAAATCATGCAGCCTCTGTCTGTATAAAACAGTAAATATTTTGCTCGTCTTGAGATTTGTTTAATTATTTGACTTTTGAGTGTACTTTTAAGG
>JBELBG010000259.1:0-2857 GCA_042095435.1 Thiotrichaceae bacterium
TTAATCGTACCTTTAAGATCAACTTCAATCAGCTGTTCTAGCTTTTCGTGAATTTCTGCCGCCGCACCGGCTCCGGTAAGAATATCCGCGCCCGCATTATTAACCCAAACATCGACACGGCCAAACTCTTCGATTGTCGATGCAATCAAACGATCAATATCATCGTCGTTTGCCATATCTGCTTGTACGGCAATAGCGCGACAACCTGTTTGTATTATTTCTTCGACTAATAACTCTGCTTTTTCTTTAGACTTTCGATAATTAACAACAATATCGGCGCCTTCTTTTGCAAAAGCTTCAGCTATACCTCGGCCAATACCGCTACTCGCTCCGGTAATCACTGTAATTTTATCTTTTAGTCGTTTCATTTATTTATTGAGTTGTTTTGTCAGCACGTTATTCTAAACCTGTTCAATATAAACACAAAATTCAATCATGATTAAAGTTTCTGTCATTATTCCAACGTATAACCGCGCATCAGTTTTGCCACGTGCTTTGGATTCTGTTATTAAACAAACTTATAAAGCCACCCAGATTGTAGTCATTGATGATGGATCAACTGACGAGACTCAAGATCTGATTAAAAATAAATACTCGCAAATAGATTTTATTTCACAGCAGAATAAAGGCGTGAGTGCGGCACGTAATATCGGTATAAAAACAGCAACAAGCGACTGGATATGCTTGCTTGATTCAGATGATAGTTGGCAAGCTAATAAACTTGAAAAGCAAGTTCAGGCTATAACAGAGAACCCTGAATATTTACTATGCCATACCAATGAAACCTGGTATCGAAATGGAAAAATTTTAAAGCAAAGCAAAAAGCATAAAAAACGTGGCGGTCATATTTTTCAGCACTGTTTGCCACTGTGCGCCATATCGCCATCGTCCGTTATGATTCATAAAGAACTATTTAATGAAGTAGGTTTATTTGATGAAGAGCTACCTGCATGCGAAGATTACGATATGTGGTTGCGGATTTGTTGCCGTTATCCCGTGTTATTTATTGATAAGGCGTTAACGAATAAGTTTGGCGGGCATGATGACCAGTTATCAAGACAACACTGGGGCATGGATCGTTTTCGGATTATAGCTTTAGAGAAAACACTAAAGTCTAATCAATTAAATGCACAAGATCGTCAAGCAGTAATCGACATGTTATTAAATAAGGTGACAATCTTTTTGAAAGGTGCAGAAAAACACGGTAAAAATGAATACTGTGAGCATTTCCAGTCGTTATTAGGACAATATAATTAAACTAAAGCTATTATGATCCATATTTTCTGCGCCTTAAGTTGCGAAGCTCAACCTCTTATCCAACACTTCAAATTAACTAAATTAAAGCAATTTGATTTATTTCGCATTTATCAATCAGAAAACAAAGAGATCGATTTAACCATAACAGGTGTTGGAAAACTGAATGCAGCTTCGGCGGTGAGTTATCATCATGCGTGTTTTAATACGTCTGTGAGTGATGTTTGGTTGAACATTGGTGTTGCAGGTCATAAAAACCTGGATGTCGGGGCTATACTGATCGTAAATAAAATCACTGATAGACATGATAAAACACACTGGTATCCACAAATTGTTTTTACGCCCCCTTGTGAAAGTACGAATTTGATTACGCTGGATAATGCATCAACAGATTATCAGGATAGTTTATTTGACATGGAAGCATCCGCTTTTTATCAAATGGCCATTCGCCTTGGCACAGCCGAGTTAATTCATTGTTTGAAAATCGTTTCAGATAATACAGAGCAATCCGCTACAACAGTCAATGCTGATAAGGTAAAAAATATTATAGCGGCCCAACTAAACATTATTGAAAGTATAATTGAGCACCTAACTCCATTATCAACGGAAATTAGCAGCATTACTTCAGAACCTGAACACTATCAAAGTTTCATAAACAAGTGGCATTTCACACAATCTGAAAAACTTCAATTATTGCGTTTATTACGTCAATGGGCTGTTCGTTTTCCCAATAATGATGCCATGCAAACAGTTATAGAAAATAAAAGTGGAAAACGAGTATTAATCACTTTAAATGAAAAAATAAAGAACATGGAATTTATGATTCATGATTAATACGATATACATTGAAGAAGACGTTGCCGATCACCCTCGCACACAAATAATTCTTAAACGTTTTCCTGACGCAACAAGAATCTCATGCACACGGTATGGTGAGGTTTTTAACCGTAAAGCGCAGAATTTCAGACTACAAAAAAAACAACCTGCTTTGATTCTGGCGAGAAAACATAAAGGACTGATATTGCCGTCGCCAATAGAATATAACATTGGCGCACAGCATAATTATTATTTCTCGCATATGTTGAACTGCTTATATGATTGCCGCTATTGTTTCCTGCAAGGCATGTTTCAGTCTGCTCATTATGTTTTGTTTGTTAACTACGAAGACTTTCTCGAAGAAATGATTTTAACTTTAGAAAAACACCGTGGCAAACCTGTACACTTTTTCTCAGGCTATGATTGTGACAGCCTTGCACTTGAACCGGTTACTGACTTTACGACGGAATTTATGCCATTTTTTAAAGACAATACTCAGGCCTTACTTGAACTAAGAACAAAAAGCACACAAATAAGAACCTTACTCAAACACAAGCCAATAACAAACTGCGTCGTGGCATTTAGTTTTACGCCGAAGAAAATAGCCGAAGCACTTGAACATAAAGCGCCTGATGTAGGCAAACGGTTACAGGCAATTATCGATTTACAAAAAGCTGGCTGGCAAGTCGGATTACGCTTTGATCCAATTATTTATACTAAAGATTATGATAGCCAGTATGCGGAACTATTTGACAGCATCTTTTCCAGAGTCAATCCTGAACTAATA
>JBELBG010000260.1:0-2848 GCA_042095435.1 Thiotrichaceae bacterium
TTTCGAATTAATGCCTTACTAAAACAAGGTGTTGAACTTCCTGTTGAACAGATACAGTTCAAACCAATGACACACGAAAAAATTAATAGTTATTTATAATAAATATCCGAGTGAGTTATGCCGAACAAAAAAAAGAATAAGGAAACGATCCCATTAGCCATTGTTGGTATCGGCTGTTTATTTCCAAAAGCAGATAATCCACAAGAATACTGGACCAATATTCGTGAAGGCGTGGATGCCATTACAGATATACCTGAGTCACATTGGAACCCGTCTGATTATTTCCACGAAGATAAAACAACACCGGATATGACTTACGCCAAGCGCGGCGGATTTATCAATGCTCAGGATTTTAACCCTTTGTTATATGGTTTAAGTCCAAACAATATAGAAGCAACTGATACAACACAATTACTTGGCATGGTAGCAACACGTCAGGCTTTACTCGATGCGAATTACTCCACAGCTAAAGATGCTGGTGATGGAAGAGAGTTCGATCGTGATCGTACCAGTGTCATCATGGGTGTTACCGGTACTTTGGAACTTGTTATTCCATTAGGTGCAAGACTCGGCCATCCGATCTGGCGTAAAGCATTAGCCGATGCAGGTGTCGATGCAGAAACAGCCGAAGATGTTGTAGAACGAATTGCCGATGGCTATGTACCCTGGCAGGAAAATTCTTTCCCCGGTTTATTAGGAAATGTTGCAGCAGGTCGTATAGCCAATCGTTTTGATTTTGGTGGTACCAACTGTGTTGTTGATGCTGCCTGTGCCAGTTCGTTGAGCGCCTTACATCTTGCTGCGATGGAATTAACATCAGGTCGCATTGATATGGCGATTACCGGCGGTGCAGATACCTTTAACGATATCTTTATGTACATGTGTTTTAGTAAAACACCTGCATTGTCGCCAACAGGTAATAGTCGCCCTTTTGCAAAGGAAGGCGATGGCACAATACTGGGTGAAGGCATAGGCAGTGTTATTTTAAAACGTCTTGATGATGCGAAACGTGATAACGATAAAATTTATGCCGTTTTGAAAGGTATAGGTTCTTCTTCCGATGGCAGAGGCAATGCTATTTATGCACCAAGCTCAGCTGGACAAACTAAAGCATTACGTAATGCATATTATGAAGCAGGTGTTACACCTAGAAGTGTTGAGTTAGTTGAAGCACACGGCACGGGTACATCCGTAGGTGATGCTGTTGAAGCTACAGCACTAAACGGTGTTTATAGTCAGGGTAACCAAGGTGAAACATGGTGTGCGATTGGGTCAGTGAAATCCATGATAGGCCATACTAAAGCTGCTGCTGGTATTGCCGGTTTAATCAAAACTGCAATGGCACTAAAGCATAAAGTCTTACCACCGAGTATTAAAGTAGATGAGCCTTTGGATATTATTAATCCGGGTTCAGCACCACTATATTTGAACACAGTTAAACGTCCCTGGTTAAAAACCTTAGACACACCACGACGTGCAGCATTAAGTGCACTTGGTTTTGGTGGTAGTAACTTTCATTGTGTTCTTGAAGAAGCCGAGGAAACAAAAACAGATATTGAATGGGATGGTCAGGTATTAATCATTGCTTTAAGTGCTGATTCAAAAGAAGACATAGTAAAACAACTTCCTGACAGTTCGGTTATATCATCATGGAATGAATTAAGGTTCTTTGCGTATGACACCTGTCAACGTTTTAATAAAGACGCTGCACATCGTTTAACGATTGTTGTTGAAAATGATACAGGAAAAACAAAGCAAGATAGAGAAACATTTTTTGCTGGTATTAAAAAACAATTAACGTCTTCATCAGAAACCTCATGGCAACGACCTGATGGTGTTACATATAGTGCTGAAAAAACTAACGGCAAAGTCGCATTTGTTTTTCCAGGCCAAGGTTCGCAATACACAGGTATGTGTCGTGATTTGGCTTGTCAGTTTCCACAGTTCTTTACTGTATTAGAACAAGCGAATAATTTATTTATCGAAGCGACAGGTAACGAGAGTTTAGGGGATATTTTATATCCTATTCCTGTTTTTTCAAAAGCGGATCAAAAACAACAGGAAGAAACATTAAGACAAACACAGAATGCTCAGCCGGCAATCGGTACGGTTAGTTTAGGTGCGTTAAACGTATTAAAACACTTTTCTATCGATGCTGATGCAACAATTGGTCATAGTTATGGTGAATTAACTGCCTTGTATGCCGCGGGTTGTTATGATGACGCTGCTTTCTTTCGCCTATCACGAATTCGTGGAGAATTAATGGGCCGGGGTGAAGGCGATCGAGGCTCAATGTTGGCCGTTGTTGCGCCTTATGAACAAGTTAAAACTTTATTAAAAGAAAATAATATTGATTTAGTCTTGGCTAACCATAATTCACCGACACAAGTCGTATTGTCGGGTGCCAGCGATCAAATTGATGCTTTTGCAAAAGTTGCGAAAGCAGAGAAGATACGCGCGATTAAATTACCTGTCGCGGCTGCTTTCCATAGTTCATTTGTTGCTGATGCAGCTAAACCGTTTGCGAAAGCATTACTTGATATCCAATTTAACAAAACTCAAATACCTATTTTATCCAATACCACGACAGAAGCGTACCCTGATGGTATTGACTCAGCGAAAAAAATATTAGCTGAACAACTAGCGAATCCAGTGCGTTTTGTAGAACAAATTGAAAAGCTTCATGAATCAGGCGTGGACACCTTTATAGAAATTGGTCCGGGTAAAACTTTAACAGGATTAATTAATTCTATTCTTGAAGGTAAAAAAATCACGGCTATTGCTACAGATGCTTCTGTTGGCAAAAAACAGGGGCAATATGATTTGGCTCTGGTACTGGCAAGCTTGG
>JBELBG010000261.1:0-2844 GCA_042095435.1 Thiotrichaceae bacterium
GACTTCTGCCATTCTTCTTCTGTCTCTCCAGGAAAGCCAACGATAATATCTGTCGTTAGATTAAAATTCGGAATTTCATTTCGAGCCTGCTTTACCAGTGTTTTAAAATCATTTGTTTTACAACGTCGCGCCATTCTTTTTAGCACGCTATCACTACCGCTTTGTAAGGGGAGGTGCATGTGTGGCATTAAACGTTTGTTTGAAAACAGGAAAAAAAAGTTATCCGATAAGTCCCATGGTTCTACTGAGGCAAGTCGAAGTCTTGGAATGTCAGTATTGTCCAGTATTGCTTTAATAAGATTGTATAGACTGGAATCTATATCACTACCATAACCACCAACGTGAACACCGGTTAATACAATTTCTTGTACACCTTGCTGATGAAATTGATTTATTTCATTAATAATTTCAGCTTCTGCTTTACTGCGTTCTTCACCTCGCGCAACCGTAACGATACAAAAGGTACAGCGATAGCGACAACCATCTTGAACTTTTATAAAGGCGCGATTTCTTCCACGTTTAAAAATACTGGCTTCACCCGGTTCAGTAGAAATGGAAGGCATGGAATCAAAATCCAGTTCATCTAAGGCAATATCAACTAATTGATCTTTTTTCTGATTATTAATGATCAGATCAATCCCTGGGATATCCTCTTGCGCATTTTTATCCAGACTGGTGTAACAACCACTGACAACCAGTTTGGCTTTAGGGTTATTTCGTTGGGTTCGTCTGATGATTTGGCGTGATTTTTTTACTGCTTCTTGTGTTACAGCACAGGTATTGACGACAAGTAGATCGGCTTGCTCAAGTTCATCTGTTATGCGATGACCTTTTGACTCAAAGCCTTCAGCCCAGGACTCAAGTTCTGCTTCGTTTAATCGACAACCTAATGTTTTCAAGTGGATTTGCATGGTGGCGCGTACTATATCAAATACGCCTATTAATGATAGAGATTATCTTTTAAGCCTTAAATATCAGCTATTAAGTGCTTGTTGTAATATTAAATTTGGCATGTCATCAATCATGCCGATGCAGGCTGAAATTTTGAATGAACAGTCCGGGTGTTTCTCTTTTGCTGTTTCTACCATATTAGGGATATCCCGTTTGACATGATTTCCCGAGTTCAGAAAGTAAGGGAAGACCGTAATATTTAAAGCTCCTTTATTCATACAGTTTTCAATAGCTTCAGGCAAAGAAGGAGAGACGACTTCCAGATAAGCGTATTCAATCAGATCATAATTTGAAGCCGCCAGTGCTTTTACTTTTATCGCCAGCTCCCTGATTTCTTGATTGGATTCTGCTCGACGACTACCGTGTGCAAGAATAATAAGTGTATTCATAAATATTTAATTTTTTAATCGTTTGCTATGTTTATTTGCTTCATCAAGTAATGAAGCATCGATTTTACCACCAAGACTTTTAGATGATTCAATCATTTCTTGTGTCTTGATCATATTTTCCTGTAAAAAATAAGATTTTGCCCATGAATGATAGATATAAGCCAATAGTCGCTTGTTTGATGTTTGTGCTGCCTGTTCATGCAAGTCATTGGCGTGTTTAAACAGACTTTCTTTTTTACTGTTATCTTTAGTCGTTGCACATTGACTTGCTGTATAAGCATAATCTGCTAGAAAACCGTTTTCATTTATGCCTTTTTCGTTAGCAATTTTAAACATTTCATAGGCTCCACAAGACTGCTTATTAATATTTATTAATAATGCAAAGCCTAAATACGGATAAGGGTTTTCAGGATTTAATAACCATGCTTGGTTAAAACGTTTCATAGACTTATTAAATTCCTTATTTGAATAATGATCAAAACCTTTTTCTGTGTATCCTTCAGAGGCATGTCCGCGTGTGCCGAAAGTTGCTATTGCATTGGATAACAGGCCTTGGTTTTCATCAATAAACAGGTTTGCGTTACTATCGTTTTGTTTCCCATACATTGGCTGTTGTTCATAAACGACTTCAGCGAACAGCTGTTGAGAAAAGAAAAAAACAAAATTGAATAATAAATATGTTGTTAAGAGTCTGCTTTTCATAAGTCTTTTAAAATTAATGATTATTTTGAGTTATAGCAAGGTTATAATGCTGTTTGTAATTCATTTTAAGATTATACGTTAATAACAGAATAAAAAATTATCATAATGACTCAGAAACAAAAAGCAGCCTTTGGTTCATGGGAATCACCAGTAACAACGGATTTAATGCTGCAAGACAGTGTTGGTCTTGGTGAAATTACTATCTTTGCAAATGAAATTTACTGGATAGAAATGCGTCCGCAGGAAAAAGGACGTTACGTTATTGTGAAGCAAACCGTAGATGGAGAGCACATTGATGTGATTCCTCCTGAATATAATGCACGAACACGCGTACATGAATATGGCGGCGGTTCATATTTAATTACAGAGAAAGGTGTTGTCTTTTCTAACTTCAATGATCAAGCGTTGTATCTAGTAGATAAGAATAATAACTGTATCCGATTGACTGACGAAGAATCATGTCGATATGCTGATATGATTTATGACAAATTTAATAATCGTTTGATTTGTGTACGCGAACATCATTCTGATAAAGAAACAGAAGCAAAAAATACGATTGTCGCTGTCTCTTTAGATGAGAGTTTATTCGGCACAGATAAAGAACGAATATTAGTAGAAGGTGCGGATTTTTATTCAAATCCACGTTTAAGTCATGATGGTAAGTCTCTTTGCTGGATAAGTTGGAATCATCCTAATATGCCTTGGGATAATACTTGCTTGAGTTTATCGGAAATAAAAAAGGATGGAGAATTAGGCGAATTTTTTCATGTTGCGGGTGGGGACGATAAAAACGAATCAGTAT
>JBELBG010000262.1:0-2839 GCA_042095435.1 Thiotrichaceae bacterium
TATACCGCTACCTAAACTTTGATGAAATTGAGTCTTTTCAAAAAAGCGCGGCACAAGCGAAATCAAATCTGGAACAAATCCCAGTTACGGTTGTTTGATAAACATTTAATTGTATCAATCTAAGGGTAGCTTATGCTGCCCTTTTTTATGTACAAGATGCACTGCATGCCGCAGGTGCAGAAATGAGGAGCGACCATTTCAACTAATGATAAATTTATTCGAAGATGTCTGTAACGACATTCTATAAACACTATAATAATTAACAAAACATTAATCGGAATCAAAATATGACTGTCATAAAACAAGATGATTTTATCGAAAGCGTTGCGGACGCATTGCAATATATTTCCTATTACCATCCCGTTGACTTCATTAAAGCAGTCAATGCTGCTTATGAAAAAGAGGAATCAAAAGCGGCAAAAGATGCAATGGCACAAATATTAATTAACTCGCGCATGTGTGCGGAAGGCCACCGCCCTATTTGCCAGGATACAGGTATTGTTACTATCTTTGTCAAAGTTGGTATGGATGTGCAATGGGATGCTGATCTTTCAGTAGAAGATATGATTAATGAAGGTGTTAGAAAAGCCTATAACCACCCTGATAATAAATTACGAGCATCGATACTGAATGATCCTGCTGGTACAAGAAAAAACACGGGCGATAACACACCGGCTGTTATTCATATGGAAATTGTTAAAGGCGATAAAGTTGATGTGCAAGTGGCGGCAAAAGGTGGTGGTTCAGAAGCCAAATCCAAATTTGCCATGCTCAATCCGTCTGATGATATTGTTGACTGGGTTGTAAAAACAGTTCCGACTATGGGTGCCGGCTGGTGCCCCCCTGGTATGCTCGGCATAGGTATTGGCGGTACAGCTGAAAAAGCCATGATCATGGCAAAAGAAACACTTATGGATCCAATTGATATCCAGGAATTAAAAACACGCGGTGCTAAAACAACGACTGAAAAATTACGACTGGAAATCTATGAACGTGTTAATGAACTCGGTATTGGTGCGCAAGGCTTAGGCGGCTTAACGACTGTTCTTGATGTAAAAGTAATGGACTACCCTACGCACGCTGCGAACAAACCTGTTGCGATGATTCCTAATTGTGCTGCAACACGACATGCTCATTTTGTTTTAGACGGCTCAGGCCCTTCTTTACAAACACCACCCGATATTAACGACTGGCCCGATATCACTTGGGATGTTGGCCCTTCTGCAAGGCGGGTAAATTTAGATGAAGTCACAGGAGATACCATTAAAGAATGGCAACCCGGAGAAACAATCCTTCTTTCAGGAAAAATGTTAACCGGTCGTGATGCCGCTCATAAGAAAATACAGGACTTATTTGATAAAGGTGAATCTTTACCTGATGGCGTGGACTTTACCAATCGTTTTATTTACTACGTTGGCCCTGTTGATGCTGTACGTGAAGAAGTGGTTGGCCCTGCCGGCCCGACTACAGCAACACGTATGGATAAATTTACCAATATGATGCTAGATAAAACAGGTTTAATTGGCATGGTCGGTAAAGCGGAACGTGGCCCGGTTGCAATTGATGCCATCAAAAAACATCAGGCTGTTTATCTCATGGCTGTGGGCGGCGCAGCTTATCTGGTGTCAAAAGCCATTACAGACGCAAAGGTCATTGCCTTTGAAGAACTGGGTATGGAAGCGATACATGAATTTGAAGTAAAAGACATGCCTGTCACCGTCGCGGTTGATGTAAATGGTAATGCTGTTCATCAAACCGGCCCACAGCAATGGCAAAAAATTATTCTGGAGAGAAAGTCATGAAAACAATGAGTTGTAGACAGCTTGGTGGCGCTTGCGATTTAGAATTTCATGCAGAAACATTTGATGAGGCAGCACAAATGAGTCGTGATCATGGTATGGAAATGTTTCAGAAGAAAGATGAAGCACACCTTGAAGCCATGTACAAAATGCAGGACATGATGAATAACAAAGAAACACTAAATAAATGGATTGAAGAGCGCAGGCAAGAATTCGAAGCGTTACCTGAAAAATGAGCATTCATTTTGAACGAACTTGTTGATTACCTCTAGCAAAATTAGCGCTTCAGGTAACACTCAATTCAAAGACTAAATCGTAAAATATTAATTAAAACATGCCCATAGTGTATTGATTCGCTTATAATGGCGCGCATTTATAAGTCAGGATTCATGAAGTGAAACTATCTGTTGAACAATTCAGGAAGTGGGATCGCAAGGCCATCACTCTGCTTGGCATGTCCGGCATTGGAAAAACGCGTCTTGCCTGCCTGTTACGCAATGCTGACTGGTTTCATTATTCGGGCGATTATCGTATCGGCACGCATTATTTGAGTGAAGCAATGTCAGATAATGTAAAGAAAAATGCCATGAAAGTGCCTTTGTTAAAAAAATTATTATTATCTGATTCAATTACGATCAGCAATAATATTTCTGTTGATAATCTCAAGGCGATGTCAACATTTCTTGGTCAGCTCGGTGATCCTGAGAAAGGTGGGCTCGGCTTACGTGAATTTAAACGTCGACAAAACCTGCATCGTGAAGCTGAAATCTCTGCCATGCTTGACGTACCTGATTTTATTAAACGTTCTTATGAAGTTTATGATTACCGTAATTTTATTAATGATGCGGGTGGTAGTTTGTGTGAACTTGAAAACGAAGCTGTACTCAAAACACTCTCAGAACATACCTTGATCATTTATATCAGAGCGACAGAGCAGGACGAACTTGAATTAATTAAACGCGCTGAACAGGCGCCAAAACCATTATATTATCGTGAAGATTTCCTTGATGAAAACATTGAGGCTTATTTAAAAGAAAATA
>JBELBG010000263.1:0-2837 GCA_042095435.1 Thiotrichaceae bacterium
TGGTGAACTCGAATCCTGCTACGATTATGACTGATCCGGAAATGGCGGATGCAACCTATATTGAACCTGTGAACTGGCAAACGGTTGAACGCATTATCGAAAAAGAAAAGCCAGATGCTTTGTTACCAACTATGGGTGGTCAAACAGCATTGAACTGTGCACTTGACCTTGATAGAGAAGGTGTTCTGAAAAAATACAATGTAGAAATGATTGGTGCGACAAAAGAGGCAATTAATAAAGCAGAAGATCGTGATCTTTTTCGAGATGCCATGAAAAAAATTGGCTTAGCGATGCCGCAATCAGAAATAGTACACAATCTGGAAGAAGCAAAAGCAGCACTGGACGTTATCGGCTTCCCTGCAATTGTTCGGCCTTCTTTTACACTAGGTGGTACTGGCGGTGGTATTGCGTATAACCGTGAAGAGTATTTTGATATTTGTGAGCGTGGTGTAGAAGCCTCTCCAACAAATGAAGTGCAAATTGATCAGTCCATTTTAGGTTGGAAAGAATATGAAATGGAGGTCGTACGTGATCGCAAAGACAACTGTATCATTATTTGTTCGATAGAAAATTTCGATCCAATGGGGGTGCATACTGGCGATTCTATTACGATTGCGCCAGCACAAACATTGACCGATAAGGAATATCAAATTATGCGTGATGCTTCTATAGCAGTATTGCGTGAAATCGGTGTTGAAACGGGTGGTTCCAATGTTCAGTTTTCTGTGAACCCTGATACTGGTGAATTAATCGTCATTGAAATGAATCCGCGTGTGTCGCGCTCTTCAGCGTTAGCTTCAAAAGCAACCGGTTTTCCTATAGCAAGAGTTGCTGCGAAATTAGCAATTGGCTATACGCTGGATGAACTGGAAAATGAAATTACAGGTGGGGCAACGCCTGCTTCGTTTGAACCAAGCATTGATTACATCGTTACAAAAATACCAAGGTTTACTTTCGAGAAGTTTCCGCAAGCTGATGATCGACTAACAACACAGATGAAATCTGTTGGCGAAGTCATGTCTATGGGCAGAACATTTCAGGAATCATTACAAAAAGCCATTCGCGGTATGGAAACGGGTGTTACAGGTCTTAATGAAATCGTTGATGAGTCGACTGGAAGTACAGTTGAACTGATAGAAAAAGAATTACGTACGCCAAGAGCTGACCGACTTTGGTATGTTGCCGATGCTTTTCGTCATGGATTAAGTATCGAAGATGTTTTCGATATCAGTAAGATAGATCGATGGTTCCTGGTGCAGATTCATGATCTTGTTACTGATGAAAACAAGCTCAAAGATGAAGGTGTTTCTTCATTAACAGAAGAAAGAATAAGAGAATTAAAACGAAAAGGGTTTGCTGATGAAAGGTTAGCAGAGTTGTTAGCTATTTCTGAATCAGAGTTTAGAAAAATCAGAATAGAAAAAAACATTCGCCCTGTTTTTAAACGTGTTGATTCTTGTGCGGCTGAATTTGAATCAGCTACCGCCTATATGTATTCAAGCTATGATGTCGAATGTGAAGCAGCACCAACAGAAAAACAAAAAATAATGGTACTGGGTGGTGGCCCTAATCGTATAGGTCAAGGTATTGAATTTGATTACTGTTGTGTTCAGGCCTCCTATGCAATGCGAGATGCCGGTTATGAAACTATCATGGTTAACTGCAACCCTGAAACCGTCTCAACCGATTACGATACATCAGACAAACTCTATTTCGAACCGTTAACACTGGAAAATGTTTTAGAGATCATTCATATCGAAAAACCGTTCGGTGTGATTGTTCAATACGGCGGGCAAACACCACTAAAACTTGCGCGTGATTTGGAAAGTGCTGGTGTGCCGATTATAGGTACGACACCGGATTCAATTGACCTTGCAGAAGACAGAGAACGTTTTCAAAAGTTATTAGATGAACTCGGATTAAAGCAACCACCCAACAGAACTGCTCGAAATGTTGAAGAAGCAGTGAAAGGCGCTGAAGAAATTGGTTATCCATTAGTTGTTAGGCCATCTTATGTTCTGGGTGGTCGTGCAATGGAAATTGTCTATGAAGAAGATGAACTGCGTAACTATATGGATAACGCGGTCAAAGTTTCAAATGATTCGCCAGTATTACTTGATCGCTTTTTAAATGATGCGATTGAAGTCGATGTTGATGCAATATCTGACGGTAAAGACGTTTGTATTGCCGGCATTATGGAGCATATTGAACAAGCGGGTGTGCATTCGGGTGATTCTGCTTGCTCTCTACCGCCGCATAGTTTAGATGAATCTGTGCAGGATAAATTGGCCGAACAAGTTGGCGCAATGGCGCGCGGTTTAAATGTTGTTGGCTTGATGAATACACAGTTTGCCATTCAGGGTAAGGAAATCTATGTCTTGGAGGTTAATCCACGTGCCTCTCGTACTATTCCTTTTGTTTCGAAAGCGACAGGGTTGTCCATTGCTAAAATTGCCGTGAATTGTATGGTAGGTAATGGTCTTGCTTCGCAGGGTATAACAACGGTTCCGGTTCCGGATTATTATTCAGTTAAGGAATCTGTCTTTCCGTTTATTAAATTCCCGGGTGTCGATCCTTTGTTGGGACCTGAAATGAAATCAACTGGCGAAGTGATGGGCGTTGGTAAAACATTTGGTGAAGCGTTTGCAAAAGGTCAATTTGCAGCGGGTGAAGAATTCCCTCGCGCCGGAAAGGCATTTATAAGTGTTAAAGATATTGATAAAGAAGAAGCTATAATTGCTTCAAAAGAATTAGTCGCATTGGGTTATGAAGTATTCGCAACTTCTGGAACCTGTAAAGCATTGCGTGAAGCAGGTATTGAATGTGAAAGAGTCAAT
>JBELBG010000264.1:0-2829 GCA_042095435.1 Thiotrichaceae bacterium
CGCGTTCGGGACTAACCACACCAATACCAACTGTACGCTGTTTCCAGATTCGGTTATCTGTTAGTAAGGTTTCATATTCATCTATACATCCCGGGAAACGGTCGGTAAACGAGGCGATATAGTCGAGTAATGTTCCCTGTCTATTTTCATTTAACCGATCGACCTCTTTCTGGTTATGCCACTTGGAAGCTTCATACTTCGGCATCATTGAGGGTAAATCTCGATAAACACCACCAGGACGATAATAAGTCGCATGCATGCGTGTTCCAGAAACGGCCTCATAACAATCCATCAAGTCTTCGCGCTCACGAAAGCAATAGAGGAACATCGTCATAGCGCCAACATCTAACCCGTGTGTCCCTAACCACATCAGATGGTTTAAAACACGCGTAATCTCATCAAACATGACACGAATATATTGCGCACGTAGTGGTGGTGTTACACCTAATAATTTTTCTATTGCCATGACATAAGCATGTTCATTACACATCATGGAAACGTAATCGAGTCTATCCATGTAACCAATACTTTGATTAAATGGCTTGCTCTCTGCTAGCTTTTCGGTTCCTCGATGTAATAGACCTATATGTGGATCAGCTCGTTCAATAACTTCCCCATCCATTTCGAGGACAAGCCTTAGCACACCATGAGCCGCAGGATGTTGAGGACCAAAATTCATAGTCATATTACGAATCTCAGGCATCATTTTGCTCCTCTTCTGATGTGGCAAAGCGATTATCATTGCGAATTATTCGAGGCACCAGTACTCTGTTGGTAATTGTAACTGGTTCATAGACCACTCGCTTTTTATCTGGGTCATAACGAACTTCTACGTTTCCTTCCAAAGGAAAATCTTTACGGAATGGATGACCTATAAATCCATAGTCTGTCAACAGTCGACGCAAATCAGGGTGTCCCTCAAACAGGATTCCGAATAGATCAAACGCCTCTCTTTCAAACCAATCGGCTGAACCCCAGATACCTGATACTGAAGCAATGCGAGGGTATTCATCAGACATGTAGCAGCGAAGTCGCAAGCGAATATTGTGTTTTATTGATAGTAGGTGATAGACGACAGCAAAACGTTCGTTGATGTTATGACTACTTTCCTGATCACTATCTTGACGACCACGACTGAAGCCGGTTGAAGTTGATTCCCTAGTAGACCAATCGACTTGTCCGTAAGTTAAATAATCAACGCCACATAAATCGGACAGTTGCATAAAAGCGAATTGTTCATCATCGCGTAATATTTTGCACACTGACAACAAATCATCCGCGGCTACTGTTACTGTTACTTGATCACGAACAGTGGTGCAATGAGTGAGCTCATTGCTAAATCGTTCTTCAAGTTTTTTCGCAAGACTGGCGTGAGAATCCGTCATACCTATAAAATATTTAGTGATGTTATCGAGCTATGGTATTAGTTCGTTTTATCTTTTTTTGTAATTGTATTATACCAAATAACAAAGCTTCTGCGGTTGGGGGACATCCCGGGACATAGACATCGACAGGGACGATTCGATCACACCCTCTTACGACCGCATAAGAATAATGATAATATCCACCGCCATTTGCACATGATCCCATAGAAATAACCCAACGAGGCTCTGCCATTTGGTCATAAACCTTGCGCAACGCGGGTGCCATTTTATTCACTAATGTTCCTGCAACAATCATCACATCAGACTGTCTAGGACTCGGTCGAAAAACAATGCCGAATCGATCTAAATCATATCGAGAAGCACCGGCTTGCATCATTTCAACTGCACAACATGCAAGACCAAACGTCATCGGCCACATCGACCCCGTTCTAGCCCAATTAATGAGGTTGTCTACGCTGGTCGTGACAATACCCGTTTCATGAATTTTTTCGTCAGCACCCATCTTGTTACTCCCAATCAAGCGCGCCCTTGCGCCATTCATAGATGAAACCAACCACGAGTACACCAAGAAATATCATCATCGCCCAAAATCCTGCCATGCCAATACCATCCAACGCGACAGCCCAAGGGAATAGAAAAGCGATTTCAAGATCGAAGATAATAAATAGAATGGCAACGAGGTAATAACGGACATCAAATTTCATACGGGCATCTTCAAATGCCTCAAATCCACATTCATAAGGAGATTGCTTTTCCGAATCTGCGCGAGCATGCCCAAGCAATTTACCCAATCCGAAACCCAACGCAATCAATACTATACCCATGACCAAACCAACAAGGATAAATATAAGAATAGGAAAATAATTCGCCAACATTTGTTTATTCCAAAACCTTTAAAAGTGAATTTATAACTGCTATGTATACTATCAAGATTCGAGCCAATAACCTAAAAACATTGATATTTGTTTATATAATTAGTTTATTTTACGATGGTGTAATAAATTCTATCCATATGACATAAAAGATCGATTTAATTGTTCTTTAAAAAAACCGATAAAAAATGGATCTATCGATTAAAAATATGGTCAAGATCAGGACGGATTTCATACATTGCACTAACAGCTCCTTAACCTTAAAAGTAATTTCAAGTACATTATTTGCTTTGATGCTCAAATCACCACAAGATTCACTTTAAAGTTTGAACATCATTATTTGTATTGATTTTGATTTATTTCATCAGAGCTTTCAAAAAGCATCGCCAGGAACACGAGCCCATCCTTCCATAAGAACTCGTGCACTGCGGCTCATTATCACTTTGGACGCAGTCCATTGACCACCATCATGAGCAGCTTCAGCACCAACTCGAAGGGTCCCCGAAGGATGCCCGAAGGTTACCGCGTTCCGCTCACCACCACCGGCGACTAGGTTCACTATAGTCCCGGGA
>JBELBG010000265.1:0-2808 GCA_042095435.1 Thiotrichaceae bacterium
AATGAACATAAGGGACAAGCATTGGACGACGGCATTGTCCGTGCAACCTGGTTAAGCCGTGAAAAAATTGAAAATGAACGCGGCCGTATGCGTAGCCCTCTGGTAGAACAATGTATTGATGATTATCTAAAAGGAAATCGTTATCCTCTCGACATTATCTACCACGCAACCCAGAGCCCATAAACTTGAATTCTAGTAACAAATTAATTGTCGGTATCTCCGGCGGCGTCGACTCTTCAGTTACGGCCATGCTATTAAAAGAGCAGGGGCATAATGTCGAAGCGCTGTTCATGAAGAACTGGAATGATAAGTCTGAAGATGGCGCCT
Source organism: Thiotrichaceae bacterium (assembly GCA_042095435.1). Classification (GTDB taxonomy): domain Bacteria; phylum Pseudomonadota; class Gammaproteobacteria; order Eutrophobiales; family Eutrophobiaceae; genus UBA7359. The sequence goes on from JBELBG010000265.1 coordinate 328, forward strand.
GCATGTGGGAAACCGACGTCGAAGATGCAATGATGGTCTGCGATAAACTCGATATTCCATTAAACACAGTCGACCTTTCTTCGGAATACTGGGACAACGTATTCAAGAATTTTCTCGCTGAATATAAAAGTGGACGCACACCCAATCCAGATGTGCTGTGTAATCAGGAAATTAAATTTAAAGCCTTTCTGGAACATGCTGAAAATCTCGGAGCAAACCAGATAGCCACCGGGCATTACGCACAAATTAATGAAAACAACGGTTCATTCCAGTTGTTAAAAGGCCTGGACCAAAACAAGGATCAAAGCTATTTTCTGTGTCGCTTAAACCAGAAACAATTAGAAAAAGCACTGTTTCCCATCGGTGAACTGGAAAAACCGGAAGTGCGAAAAAGGGCTGAGCAAGCTGGCCTAGTGACACACGACAAAAAGGACAGTACTGGAATCTGTTTTATTGGTGAGCAGCCGTTTCGTCAATTTCTAAGCCGCTACATTCCAGCTGATCCAGGGCTAATTAAAACAACTGAAGGGCAAACCATCGCAGAGCATGCCGGTGTGTTTTATTACACGCTCGGTCAAAGGCAAGGTCTGGGAATAGGTGGAGTAAAAGGTGCATCAGATGCACCCTGGTATGTCGTGCAAAAAAATATTGCGGAAAATGAGCTAATTGTCGCTCAGGATCACGATCACCCTTTGCTCCATAGCCTCAATTTAACTGCGTCAGACATTAACTGGATATCAGGCGAAATACCTGAAACACCGTTTCATTGCTATGCAAAAAACCGCTATCGACAGGCCGATCAGAAGTGTGTGATAGAAAAAATCGAAGATGACAGTTATTTTGTTTCATTTACAAACTCACAAAGAGCCATCACTCCGGGCCAATTCATTGTTTTTTATAAAGAAAATGTTTGTCTAGGAGGTGGAATTATCGATACAGCCTATTAAAATCGCACTAAATTAGTTCAAAAAGAAACTTAATCATTTACCCATTCTTGCCTTATAATACTCTCCCTTCGATAGGGCTAACCATAATAGAAGTGCCCACTAGAGAATATTATTAAAATTGCAGGAGAATTGTTTTGCTTGAAGCTTATCGCCAACACGTACAGGAGCGTGCCGAACAGGGCATCGTCCCACAACCATTAACCCCGGAGCAAACCGCGGACTTAGTTGAATTATTAAAAACTCCTCCCGCAGGAGAAGAGGATTTTATCCTCGATTTAATTACGAATCGTATTCCTGCAGGCGTCGATCAAGCAGCTTATGTAAAAGCCGGTTTTCTGGCAGCCATTACTAAAGGCGAAGCACAATCTCCCTTAATAGACAAAACCAAGGCTATTGAATTACTCGGTACCATGCTCGGTGGCTACAATATTCAGCCATTAATTGATTGCCTGGATATTGATGAACTCGCACCTGCAGCGGCAACCGCACTATCACATACATTATTAATGTTTGATGCCTTCCATGATGTAAAAGAAAAGGCTGACGCGGGTAATGAACATGCGAAAAACGTTGTTCAATCCTGGGCCGACGGTGAATGGTTTACTTCTAAAGCTAAATTAGCCGACAAAATTACCGTTACGGTCTTCAAGGTTCCGGGCGAAACGAATACCGATGACCTTTCTCCAGCACCAGATGCCTGGTCACGACCAGATATCCCTTTACACGCCCTAGCCATGTTAAAAATGGAGCGTGAAGGCATTAACCCTGATAAGGCGGGTGAAATTGGCCCGATAAAACAAATCGAAGAATTAAAGACCAAAGGTCATCCCCTAGCCTATGTGGGTGATGTGGTTGGTACCGGCTCTTCACGTAAATCAGCAACGAACTCTGTGCTATGGCATATGGGTGATGATATCCCACATATTCCAAACAAACGCGACGGTGGTTATTGTTTGGGCGGCAAAATAGCCCCTATCTTTTTCAATACAATGGAAGATGCTGGTGCACTACCAATTGAATGCGATGTCAGCAAAATGAATATGGGCGATGTCATCGATATCTATCCTTACGAAGGCAAAGTTAAAAATGCAGAAACTGGTGAAGAACTCTGCGATTTTTCGTTGAAGACCGATATTATTCTTGACGAAGTACAGGCTGGCGGACGTATTCCATTGATTATTGGCCGCGGTTTAACAACCCGTGCACGCGAAGCATTAGAGCTTGGTCCAAGCGATATCTTCCGTACACCTGTACCCGCAAATGACACCGGTAAAGGTTATACGCTGGCACAAAAAATGGTTGGGCAGGCTTGTGGCGTTGAAGGTATTCGTCCTGGTACCTATTGCGAACCTAAGATGACGACGGTTGGTTCACAAGACACAACAGGCCCAATGACTCGTGATGAATTGAAAGACCTCGCATGTCTTGGTTTCTCTGCGGATTTGGTGATGCAATCCTTCTGTCATACAGCAGCATACCCAAAACCGATTGATGTAAACACACATCACACGCTACCTGACTTTATCCAAACCCG
>JBELBG010000266.1:0-2807 GCA_042095435.1 Thiotrichaceae bacterium
TACCCAAAAGTTTGTAAAAAATAGTGTAGCAAACCGCATGTTATTAGAGGCATTTTTTTCGTTTTTCCTTATTTAATCAATTGGCTTAGACATCTAATTTATCAAGGAAGTTTGTCAATTTTTCTTCTAACGGTGCTTCAATCGTAGTTTTCTTACCGATAACGGGCGACACAAAACTAATGCTTCTGGCGTGTAAGAACATGCGTTTTAGACCTTTTTTTCGATATTCTCGATTAAGTTTCCTATCTCCGTATTTTGCATCTCCCAAAACCGGGTGTCCTATTGATGCGCTGTGCACACGAATTTGATGAGTGCGGCCAGTAATTAAATCGACATTTACTAAAGATGTTTCATCATATAACTTTTCACGGTGGAAAATGGATACAGCCTCTTTTCCTCCTTGCTCTACAGTGACAACACGCTCATTTTCAAGGTTTTTACTTAATGCTTTGTTAACGGTTATTTTCTCTTTTTTAAGTCGCCCTGCTAATAAAGTTGTATATATTTTTGAAATCTCTCCGTTATTGATAATTTTATGTAGTTCACGCAATACAGGGATGCTTTTGGCCAGAATTAAACAACCGGATGTGTCTTTATCGAGCCTGTGTACCAATTCAATTTTTTCATATTCATTGCCTGTGGCACGAAATGCCTCGATTACCCCATGATTTTGACCACTACCGCTATGCACAGCGACACCTGCGGGTTTATTAATAACGATAATACCTTCGTCCTCATAGATGATTGATTTAATTATTTTTTCTTGTAAATAACCTGGTGCCGCATTGCTTTTATCCTCGTCCAAATAAACAGGAGGTAGCCGTAAAGTGTCGCCGGTTTTTAATTTATATGTTTGTTTTATGCGGCCTTTATTGACTCTGACTTCGCCTTTTCTGAGCATTTGATAGACACGTGACTTGGGTATTTTCCTAAAATATCGAAAGAGAAAGTTATCAATTCGCTGCCCTTCGTTATCACTTGCTATAACTATTTGTTTTGAATTGGTTTTTTTTGGAAGATTTTGCTTCATTTTTCTCTCATTTTATTGCTGCATGCCCGCAAGATTGTTATATTAGCCGTCACAAACCATACACACAGGCCAAGGTCTGTTTTTATAATTAAAAATAAAAGTCCACAAAATAGTGAGACGCGATTACTTTAAAGGTTTGGTCACATACCGGCTCGAATGATAAATCGAATAGTATCATTCAAGAAGAGAATATTTTAAGACTCACTTGCAGTCCTGATGAAATGAAATATCAGTATATTCGACCGAAAAGTGACACTGCGGAGTGGCTTCGTGAGATAACAATGTCGTTTTCGTAAAGACGAAAATAGAATTAATTAACACGAACACAGGGTTGAAATATTGCTCAACCCAAATTTAATGAGCAAAAAATAAATAGTTGCGCTCCCGATTGCGCGGTAAATAATAAAACCGTTTGGCAATAAAGGTAGAGCGAAACTCTAAAGGAATATTACAAAATGAAACGTATGCTGATCAACGCAATTCAACCAGAAGAGGTGCGTGTCGCGCTTGTTGACGGACAACGTCTTTATGATCTTGATATTGAATCAACAGCAAGAGAACAAAAAAAATCTAATATTTACAAAGCCCGTGTTGTTCGAATAGAGCCCAGCCTGGAAGCGGCATTCGTAGATTATGGTGCAGAGCGTCATGGTTTTTTACCCTTCAAAGAAATAGCGCGTTCTTTATTTAAATCTGATCCATCTGATAATCCCAAAAGTGGTCGCATGAGTATTACTGACGCTATTAGCGAAGGTCAGGAATTCACCGTCCAGATCGAAAAAGAAGAACGCGGAAACAAGGGCGCTGCTTTGAGTACCTTTATCAGTCTCGCTGGTCGTTATCTCGTGCTTATGCCAAACAATCCTCGTGCAGGTGGTGTTTCTCGGCAAATTGAAGGCAGCGATCGTTCAGAAGCAAAAGATGCGATGAGCGGACTGGAGATTCCGGAAGGCATGGGCTTAATTTTAAGAACGGCTGGAATTGGTAAGTCTTCTGAAGATTTGCAAATGGATCTGGATTATCTGTCTCAATTATGGGGAGCAATTAGTACTGCTGCAGATGAACGCCCAGCTCCTTTCCTAATTTATCAGGAAAGTGATGTCGTTATTCGCGCTATTCGTGATTATTTGCGCAAAGACATTAATGAAATCTGGATAGATGATGCAGAAGTTCATAAACGTTGTCATGACTTTATGTCTAAAGTTATGCCGCATAACCTGGAAAAGTTAAAACTCTACAAAGATAACGACCCGCTTTTTACCCGATATCAGATTGAATATCAGATCGAGTCGGCTTTTTCTCGGGAAGTACGCTTGCCATCTGGAGGTGCTCTCATTATTGATCACACAGAAGCGTTAATATCAATTGATATTAATTCAGCGCGAGCAACAAAAGGCAGCGATATTGAAGAAACGGCCTTAAATACAAATGTTGAAGCGGCTGAAGAAATTGCTAGACAACTTCGCTTACGCGACATAGGCGGTCTTATTGTTATCGATTTCATTGATATGTTGAATAACCGTAATCAACGTGAAGTCGAAAATACCATGAGAGAAAGTTTGCGCATGGATAGAGCGCGTGTTCAGGTCGGTCGAATTTCACGTTTTGGTCTTCTGGAAATGTCACGTCAACGCTTACGACCCTCTTTAGGTGAATCTAGCCATATTCCCTGCCCTCGATGTGATGGTCAAGGCACAATCCGTGATGTTGAATCAATGGCTCTTTCTGTTTTACGTATCCTTGAAGAAGAAGCTATGAAAGATATGACAGCAAAAGT
>JBELBG010000267.1:0-2797 GCA_042095435.1 Thiotrichaceae bacterium
AATGATGAAACTACGTAAAGGTGTGGATGTACTCGTTGCTACACCGGGCCGACTACTCGATCTCTATCAACAAAACGCCGTGCGCTTTAATGATCTTGAAGTATTAGTCCTTGATGAAGCTGATCGTATGTTAGACATGGGCTTTATCAATGATATTAAAAAAATCATGGCGTTATTACCCAAGCAACGTCAAAACCTGATGTTCTCGGCGACATTTTCAAAAGAAATTCGTCAGCTTGCTAAAGGGATTATTAATAATCCGGTTGAAATTGATGTAACGCCAAGAAACTCAACCGTTGAAAAAATTTCTCAAACAATACACCCGGTCGATAAAGCGCGTAAAACTGAATTACTCAGTCATTTTATCAAACAGGGTAACTGGAATCAGGTATTGATTTTTTCTCGTACCAAACACGGTTCGGACAAACTTGTTAAACGACTTGCGAAGCAAAATATTCATGCTGCTGCGATTCATGGTAACAAGAGTCAGTCACAAAGAACAAAAGCGTTAGCGAACTTTAAACAAAATAAAATTCAGGTTCTCATTGCTACTGATATCGCCTCAAGAGGTATCGATATTAATCAACTTTCACATGTTGTTAATTTTGATTTGCCAGATATCGCTGAAGACTATGTACATCGTATAGGTAGAACCGGACGCGCTGGCGCAAGTGGCCATGCTCTTTCTCTTGTTTGTGCAGATGAAATTAAACAGTTAGTCGATATTGAAAAACTGATTAAATTTAAAATCGAACGTGAAGAAATAGAAGGGTTTGAACCAGTTCACAATTTACCAGAAACGTTAAAATCAAATTCATCGAATAATAAAAAACGTTCGAAGAAACCGAATAACAATAAATCAAGAAACAAGAAAAGTTACTGGAAAAAAGATAAGAAAAAAGTAAAAAAGAAAAACACGGCAACAACAAAGAAAATTGCCTAACTTTTTTATCTTAGTAATAGTAAGGGTCGTTTAGTATTAAATAGCATTTTAACAGTAAAACTACCAAGCAATAGATCATGTAGTCGGGTGTGACTAAATGCACCCATTATGGTCATATCAATATTTTGATTAAGTTGATAATCACAAAGCTCTTGCTCTGCCTTGCCAGTTAAACTAGCAGTTGTCACTTCAATACCACCTGACTGACGTAATTTTTCTGCTGCTTTATCCAGTATTTCGTTAGACGATGGTTTGTTACTCACATAAACAAGATGGCAGCTTAAACCTTTATATAAAGGACTATTCGCCACCATATCGACAGCCTTGTTTGCTGCTTCACCACCATCATAGGCAATCATAATGGTCTTCGGTGTTTTAAATTCTTCATAAGCAACAAGAATAGGAAGGTGTAATGAACGAATCATACCTTCGAGTTTCGCGCCAATTTGATCTGGTCGATCTTCATGAATTTTTCCGCGTGCACCGATAACCAGAACACGAATATCGTTTTCCAGTTCAGTTAAAGACTCAATCAAACTACCATGTTGCAAAGACGTTAATGGATCTAAAAACCCATCTTCTATCACACGATCTTTTGCCGCTTGTAATATTACTTTGCCTTTTTGTATACGTGCTTTACTTTTTACATGTTCCAGGTCGGTTATGTCTTCAAGTAATTGATCGCGACTATTCACACCCAGACTACCTGATAGATCCGCTGTTTCTGCAGTTTCCTGATGATGGTCAATGGTATTTAATAGTTTTAAAGGTACATCGACTCGTTGCGCTATCCAAACAGCATAATCACAAACGGCTTCACTTAACTTTGAACCATCGATACATGCCAAGACCATAGGTTTTTCATTACTCATTAGTGACCACCCATAATTTTTTCTATTTCTTCCGGTTTATCATGCACACCAAAACGATCGACAATGGTAGAACTCGCTTCATTCATTCCAATCAATTCTACTTCGGCCCCTTCTCTACGAAATTTTATCACAACCTTATCTAACGCAGAGACCGAAGTGATATCCCAAAAGTGCGCACGATTCAGATCGATAAGCACTTTTTCTACTGCTTCTTTAAAATCAAATGCGGCAATGAATTTATCTGATGAACTGAAAAACACCTGGCCAACAACTCGATAGATTCGCACATCCTTTTCTTCATCCTTGTCTGATTCAACATACATGAAATGACTAATTTTGTTCGCAAAGAAGAGTGAAGCAAGTAAAACACCGACAAAAACACCCAACGCCAGATTATGCGTCCAAACCACAACAGTCACCGTTGTTATCATGACTATATTAGACGAAAGCGGATGTGTTTTTAAATCCAGTAATGACTGCCAGCTAAATGTACCAATCGATACCATAATCATTACTGCAACCAATGCTGCCATTGGAATTTGTTTAATCCATTCACCGAGGAAAACAACCATAATCAAAAGGAAGATACCAGCAAGTAAGGTTGATAAACGGCCGCGACCACCTGATTTAATATTAATCACGGATTGACCGATCATGGCGCAACCTGCCATTCCGCCTAACAGCCCTGCGCCAATATTGGCTATACCCTGTCCTTTACATTCGCGGTTTTTATCACTAACAGTATCGGTCAAATCATCAACAATCGTTGCTGTCATTAATGATTCCAATAACCCAACCATAGCTAATGGCAATGCATAAGGAAAAATAATTTGTAGTGTATTAAACGTGAGTGGTACATCAGGCCAAAGAAAAACCGGTAACGTATCCGGCAATTCACCCATATCGCCGACGTTACGAATGTCTATATTGAAATAAAACGCAATAGCTGACATTGAGACAATACAAACAAGCGGTGATGGAA
>JBELBG010000268.1:0-2795 GCA_042095435.1 Thiotrichaceae bacterium
TATCTCTTTTAGGTTAGGATATGAGTTGATCATTGCTCTGACTTCTTCACGCGGGAAAGGATAAAGTTGTTCAATACGCCCAATAGCAATATTCGTGATTCCACTTTCACGACGTTGTTCGAGCAAATCAAAATAAACTTTACCACTGCAAACCAACAAGCGCGAAACTTGTTCTTTATCAAGATCGTCTATCTCATCAATAACAGTATGAAAATGACCATTGATCAAGTCATCGACCGGGGAAGCGGATAGTTTACGTCTAAGTAAACTTTTCGGACTCATTACGATTAATGGCTTTCGATAAGGACGTAATAGCTGGCGACGTAACATATGATACATTTGTGCTGGTGTACTCGGAAAACAAACTTGCATGTTTTTTTCTGCACAAAGTTGTAAAAAACGTTCGAGCCGTGCTGATGAATGTTCAGGCCCCTGCCCATCATAACTATGCGGCAAAAGTACCGTTAAGCCACAAAAGCGTTCCCATTTTGCTTCACAGGAACTAATAAACTGATCGAAAACAACCTGGGCGCCGTTAGCAAAATCGCCAAACTGGGCTTCCCATATGACCAAGGAGTTGGGTTCAGCACTACTGTAACCATATTCATAAGCCAATACGGCTTCTTCTGACAGTGTTGAGTTAATTACCAGAAAATTGGGTTGTCCATCTTTGATATGTTGTAAAGGCAGATAGGTTCGTCCATCTTTCATATTATGGATAATGGCATGTCTATGAAAGAATGTGCCTCGGCCGCTATCCTGACCTGATATACGAACCGGGTAACCTTCATCAATCAAAGATGCATAAGCCATGGTTTCCGCATAGCCCCAATCGATCAGCATTTCTCCTGCACCCATTTTTTTACGGGATTCTATGACCTTATTAACAGCAGGGCTTAATTTAAAGTCTTCAGGAATGTTTGTGATTAATGCCGTTAATTTTTCAGCAACATCTTCAGAAATAGTTGTATCAACCGGATCAGTCCATTCCGTACCAATAAAGCGGGTAAAATTGAGAAGGTATTTTGGATTTGCATGCTCAGTATGTGTTCCGGCGACGCGTTCATCACTTTCCAGAGAGTCAATATAATTTTTAGCGATGGCATCGGCTTCTTCTTGAGTGACTATGCCTTCAGCAATTAATTTGTTTGTGTGTAATTTGCGCACCCCGGGATGATTGCGCACATGCTGATACATGATTGGCTGTGTCGACATAGGATCATCTGCTTCACTGTGTCCATGTTTGCGATAGCAGACCATATCGATAACCACATCTTTGTTAAATTCCATTCTGAAATCAAGCGCAATCTTGGTAACGAAGACGACGGCTTCAGGATCATCACCATTAACATGAAAAATAGGAGCCTGAACCATCTTCGCAACATCAGTACAATATAATGATGACCGTGAATCAAGTGGGTCACTGGTTGTGAAACCAATCTGGTTATTAATGATGACATGCACCGTACCACCAGTCGTATATCCACGCGTTTGCGATAAGTTGAACGTTTCCATAATGACGCCCTGACCGGCAAATGCAGCATCACCGTGTATTAAGATAGGTAGTACCTGATTGTGGACATGATCTTTTCGTCTGTCTTGTCGTGCTCTTACTGAGCCTTCGACCACAGGATCAATGATTTCCAAGTGCGAAGGGTTAAAAGCGACTGATAGATGGACACTACCTCCTGGTGTGCTAATGTCCGATGAATAGCCCATGTGATACTTCACATCGCCTGAGCCTTTGACGGATTCGATTGTTTTGCCTTCGAACTCATCAAACAATTGACTCGGTTTTTTTCCAATGGCATTGACTAGTACATTCAGTCGTCCCCGATGGGCCATACCAATAACCATTTCTTGTATATTTTGTGCGCCACCGGACTGAATGATTTCGTCTAATAGCGGGATGAGTGATTCACCACCCTCAAGAGAGAACCTTTTTTGACCAACGTATTTGGTATGTAGGTATTCTTCTAGTGCATTGGAATCGATAACGCGGTCGAGAATGCGTATACGCTGTTCCTTGTCAAAACTGGGTGTGCCCAGAGATTCTTCAAGGCGTTTCTGTATCCAGCGTTTTTGTTCTGTTTCATTGATGTGCATGTACTCCGCACCAATGTGGCCACAATAGGTTGTTTTGATGATATGGATAATTTCACGCAGAGTGATTTCATCAGGCGCAAATAATGAACCTGTATTAAAAGTTTGATCCATATCCTCTTCGTTTAAACCATGAAAGGCAGGATCAAGTTCTGGAGTTTTAGGACGTTGGTATTGCTTTAAGGGGTCCAGATCACTTTGGCGATGTCCATTAAAGCGATGCGCATTGATCAATTGTAATACTGCTGTTTGTTTCTGGTGAGAAACAGCACTGGCAGCAGGTGCCGCACTTACACTAGCATGGCTACGTTGTTTCGTTGCATTGGCATAAGCTTGTTGGATAGGAGTGTGCGCTACATCTTTACCTGTTGCATCATTTTGTATGGAATCGAAGTATTCCCGCCATTCTTGATCAATTGTTTCCGGGTTACTCAGATAAGACTCATAAAGTTCTTCGACAAAAGTGGCATTACCGCTATACAGGTACGATGGCACCGAATTTTTCATTTGTAATTCCTTGAATTCTTAATTTTTTTGGCTAATTTCGATGGTCAATCTAAAAATTTTGAAGAAACATCATCGTTTGGGAAAAATTACTTAAGTATTATCCCTAACTATAAGATTTTCTGAAAGTAATTCATACAATTTTTAAAATATTTTTAGTGTTCATATTATTTTGAATGCACAATTCA
>JBELBG010000269.1:0-2763 GCA_042095435.1 Thiotrichaceae bacterium
GTTATTGCAGCATCTGTTGTTGAGTCTGATGATATAAATTTTATGGCGCGGTTTGGTAGAGGCCTAATTTGCTTAACTTTAACAGGTGAACATTGTCGAAAATTAAATTTGCCGTTAATGACGAGTCAATCAAATTCAAATTTTTCTACTAATTTTACTGTTTCTATAGAAGCGGCAGAGGGTGTGACGACAGGTATATCTGCAGCTGATCGTGCTATGACGATTAAAAAAGCTGTTGCGCCAGATGCTAAACCAAATGATTTAGTTCAGCCCGGTCATGTTTTTCCATTAATGGCTCAACCGGGAGGCGTATTATCCAGGGCAGGTCACACTGAGGCGGGCTGTGATTTGGCGAGGCTGGCTGGCTTGCAAGCCTCTTCTGTTATTGTAGAAATTTTAAATGATGATGGTTCAATGGCAAGAAGGCCCGATTTGGAAAAGTTTGCCAAAGAACATAACTTAAAAATGGGGACAATTGCAGATCTGATTCGTTATCGAATTGAAAACGAAAAAACAGTTGAACACATGACAGAATGTATTTTACCAACGGAATACGGTGAGTTTGTATTACATGCGTATCAGGATAAAATCGAAAAGAAATTACATTTTGCTATGGTCAAGGGCAAGCTTGATGCGGATACGCCAACATTAGTTCGAGTACATTTGGAAAACCCTATATCAGATTTAACTGGTAGTATCGTAAAAGATCGAGGGTGGCCTGTTAATGATGTATTAAAACGTATTTCTGAAGAAGAATCAGGAGTAGTCGTAATACTGTGTCAGCAATTTGAATCACTGGAATTAATTAATCAAATACAATCCTATAAAACAAATAAACGTGATATTGAGCCCGTGAAAAATAATGAGTCAAGCAAAGACTTGCGCACGATTGGCTTGGGTGCCCAGATTCTTTCTGATTTAGGTGTCAGGAAAATGCGTGTATTAAGTGCACCAAAGCGTATTCACGCTTTGTCTGGTTTTGGGCTAGAAGTTGTTGAATACGTAAGTTAAAAAGAGTTTTTTGAGAAACATTAGTATGTCTGAAATAAATATTATAGATAAAAAAAAATCATTTGATAGTGACGTTAAGGTCGCTATTGTTAGCAGTCGTTTTAACAGTTTTATTGTAGACCGTCTTTATGACGGGGCAATAAAATGTCTTAATAGTAATGACGTTTCTAATGAATCTATTACAGTAGTAAAAGTGCCCGGCGCATTTGAAATTCCTGTTGCTGTAAAAAAACTACTTGAACAAAATAAATTTGATGCGGTGATTACTTTAGGTGCAGTAATTAGAGGTGAAACGCCACATTTTGATTATATTTGCAATGAATGCAGTCATGGCATTTCAATGCTGGCAATGAATAGCGGTATACCTGTAATTTTTGGTGTTTTAACAGTTGATAATACAGAACAGGCGATGGATAGAGCCGGGGATGAAGAAAGTAACAAGGGCTACGAGGCAGCTTTAGCTGCATTGGAAATGGTTTCTGTTATTAGACAGATAAAGTTATGAGCTCAACTTCTCCCGCAGTGAGTAAGCGCGCAAGAATCAAGGCGCGTCGTAATACAGTACAAGCATTGTATCAGTGCTTTATGACGGAAAAAGAGTTTTCTGACATTATTGCCGAGTTTGAAAGCGATGAACAGAAACTGGCAAAAACAGATGTTGAGTATTTTAAACTTTTATTAAAAGGCACGATTAATTATCGAGATGAGCTTGATGCACAAATAGAAAAATTACTTGATCGGCCAATAGCTGAACTTGATGCGATAGAACGCGCGATATTACATATAGGTTGCTATGAGTTGCAACATTGTCTGGAAATACCCTGGCGGGTAGTTGTTAATGAGTCGATAGAACTTGCCAAATTATTTGGAGCTGAAGAGTCACATAAATATATTAACGGTGTTCTTGATAAAGTTGCAAAAACATTACGACCTGTTGAAGTCAATAAATAACGCTTTATTTAGTTTTGAACGAATTTGAAATTATAGAGAAGTACTTCAAGGAAAAACATCCTGAGAGCAAAGGAAACCTCATCTTAGGCATCGGTGATGATGCAGCAATAATTAATGTTAGCGAAGATTCTGAACTAACCGTTTCAACAGACACTCTGGTTTCTGGTGTTCATTTTTTTGAAGATGCTGCTCCGGAAGATATTGCTTATAAAGCGCTCTCAGTAAACTTGAGTGATATTGCTGCAATGGGGGCGTTACCACGCTGGGTTAGTTTATCTTTAACTTTGCCAGGAAAAGATATTAATTGGTTAGAACGATTTTCTTCAAGCTTTAATCAACTAGCGACTGAACATTCTGTTGTGCTTATAGGCGGGGATTTAACAAAAGGCCCTTTATCCGTTTCTGTTCAAATACATGGTGTTGCTCCTAAAGGAAAGTCATTGCGACGCAGTGGTGCTGCTGTTGGCGATTTGATTTATGTGACAGGGGAATTAGGTGCTGCAGCTTACGCTTTAAATCATATTAAAGAACCTGACACATTTTCTTGCATAACCGATAAGGAATTACAACGATTACACCGGCCTGAAGCAAGAGTAAAAGCAGCTCTGGTACTACGTGATAACGCAACGAGTTGTATAGATATTTCTGATGGTTTACTGGCTGATCTCGGACATATACTTAATGCCAGTAATGTTGGTGCGGAAATAAAGTTATCAACATTACCTTTTTCTGAAAGCCTGAAAAAGCTTAAGCAAAAAAAAGCGATTGAACTGGCTTTAACAGGTGGCGATGATTATGAAT
>JBELBG010000270.1:0-2762 GCA_042095435.1 Thiotrichaceae bacterium
AATTGGTGGCACAACTCAACATTTCAATGACGATGGGCGACGCAATGTCATTCGAACTAAACAGCGCGGACAGGAAGCAAGGAATGTATTGATTAAGGTGGAAGAGATTAAATAAATTTCGCCTGATGCCCCAAGGGCTGATAAAATACTCGCTCTAATTTCTTCATCAATCAAGATTCAAAGGTTTAATGTTAATACTGCAAGGCGGCAACGCCCTTTCTGACTTTCGCGTCAATAAACTTCTTCCTGCTTTGCAGGTCCATATTCCTCAAATTAATGCTGTGCAGGCGTACTTTGTTCACTTTGCCAAAACAAGTGCTGATCTGAATGAAAAAGAACAGGCACAACTTGATGCACTATTGGATTACGGTTCTACTATTGAAACAGCAGATAGCAACTCAGCAAAGCTTGTTGTCATTCCGCGTCCAGGAACAATTTCTCCCTGGTCGAGTAAGGCAACGGATATTATTCATAACTCCGGACTCGATAAAGTCATTCGAATTGAACGGGGCATTATTTATTTATTGAATTTGGACGATGGTTCGGACTTAAGCGATAAACAAATTGAGTTAATCAAACCTTTGCTTCATGACCGTATGACGGATGCGGTAATTAATGATGAAGATGAAGCAAGCACTTTATTCTCAACAGCCGAACCTGCTGTATTAGAACATGTTGATATTCTTTCTGGTGGTAAAGCCGCCTTGGAAAAAGCGAATTCAGAAATGGGGCTTGCATTATCCAGTGAAGAAATTGATTACTTATTTACTAATTTTGAAAATCTAAATCGCAACCCGACTGACGTTGAGTTGATGATGTTTGCACAAGCGAACTCCGAACATTGTCGCCATAAAATATTTAATGCTGAATGGACGATTGATGGTAAGCAACAAGAGTATTCGCTGTTCGACATGATTCGCCATACACATCAGGAAAACCCGAGTAATGTGCTATCTGCTTATCATGATAACGCCGCCGTTATGGCGGGTTACGCCGGCAAGCGCTTTTTTACTGATGCTGAACAACATCAATATGATTATCATGATGAAGATATTCATATCCTGATGAAGGTTGAAACGCATAATCATCCCACTGCTATTTCGCCTTACCCTGGTGCAGCAACTGGTTCTGGCGGTGAAATACGTGATGAAGCAGCAACTGGGCGCGGCGCAAAACCGAAAGCCGGTTTATCGGGTTTTGCTGTATCTAATTTAAAGATACCTGACTTTGAACAAGCCTGGGAAAAAGATAATGGCAAACCGGAGCGAATTGTTTCAGCGTTGGATATTATGATTGAAGGGCCGATTGGTTCAGCTTCTTATAATAATGAGTTTGGTCGCCCTGCTCTGTGCGGTTATTTTCGTACGTATGAACAACGCGAGTCTGATTCCGTTATTCGTGGTTACCATAAACCCATCATGTTAGCCGGTGGTTATGGCATGATTCGAAATGAACATGTTAATAAGCATGATATTCCTGTTGGCGCCAAACTTGTTGTTTTAGGTGGTCCTGCCATGCTGATTGGATTAGGTGGTGGTGCGGCTTCTTCAATGGCATCCGGTACCAGTGATGCGTCACTTGATTTTGCATCGGTTCAACGTGATAACGCTGAGATGGAACGGCGTTGTCAGGAAGTGGTTGATCGTTGCTGGTCTTTAGGCGAAAGCAATCCAATATTAAGTATTCATGATGTGGGTGCTGGCGGCCTTTCCAATGCAATGCCGGAGTTAGTCAGTGCCAGTGACCGTGGCGCAACGCTTGAATTACGAAATATTCCAAATGATGAAATCAGTATGTCGCCGATGGGTATCTGGTGTAATGAATCCCAAGAACGTTATGTACTTGCGATTAATCCTGAACATATTGATCAATTCATTGCACTTTGCCAACGAGAGCGCGCACCTTATGCTGTACTGGGTGAATCAATAGAGAACGAACAATTAATCTTAAATGATTCGCACTTTAATAATAAAGCGATTGATATCCCTATGTCTGTTTTGCTTGGCAAGATGCCAAAGATGCAACGCAGTGTTATTAGTGAATCAGTTGAGTATGAATGTTTTGATGCCTCATCGATTAATTTAGAAGAAGCCATTGATCGCGTTTTGCATTTACCCACTGTAGCCAGTAAAAGTTTCTTAATTACAATTGGTGATCGTTCTATATCCGGTTTGGTTGTTCGTGATCAAATGGTCGGCCCTTGGCAAGTCCCTGTAGCAGATTGCGCTGTTACCAGCTCTGCTTATTATGATTATATTGGTGAAGCAATGGCTCTGGGTGAGCGTACGCCAATTGCGATAAATAATGCGCCAGCATCAGGACGTATGGCAATAGCCGAAGCCATTATGAATATTTCTGCTGCTCGTATTTTAAAGCTGAGTGATATTGCATTATCGGCAAACTGGATGGCAGCTTGCGGTCAACCAAACGAGGATGCAAAACTTTATGCAACCGTATCGGCTGTCAGTCAATTTTGTAAACAATTGAGTATTTGTATTCCGGTGGGTAAAGATTCTTTATCTATGAATACCGTCTGGTCTGATAAAGATAAACATAAGACCGTTACTTCACCTTTATCATTAAACATTACAGCTTTTGCACGTGTCGCGGATGTGCGCCAATCATTAACACCGCAATTAATTCAGGATGAGGACACTGTTTTAATGTGTATAGATCTAGCTGATGGACAACAGCGATTGGGCGGTTCTGCGCTTTGTCAGGTTTATGAAAAGACAGGGAACGAAACGCCGGATGTTGATAAC
>JBELBG010000271.1:0-2727 GCA_042095435.1 Thiotrichaceae bacterium
ACGCATGCCGATATGGTTTCGAATAATAATGATGAAAAGAGTGAAGAATCAAAAGAGCAAAACAATGAAGCCAGTTAAGAAACACAAAAAAGCTGGCGCAAGCAGAGGCAAAAGCAAGAAAACGGATCTAAAACAAAGATTCGATATGTGGCTGCTGCAACACTTACAGGCGTTTATCTATAGTCTTGGTCAGTATGCCAAACATCCTGTTAGTAATTTACTCACTACCGCTGTAATTGGTATTTCACTCGCCTTACCCACCAGCTTTTATTTATTACTCGATAACGTGCGTTATGTTTCTTCCAGCTGGGACGGTTCATTACAGATCACGTTATTCTTACAAACTGATATAGATGAAGAACAGGCGCAAAATTTCGCGAACACATTAAATGAAAAGCCGATCATTAATGAAACAATATTAATCAAAAGCGATGATGCACTGGCGGAATATGAAAAACTATCCGGCTTTGCCGATGCGTTAAATGCATTAGACGAAAACCCGCTACCGAATGTCGTTCTGGTTAAACCTGCGATTGATGGCTCGAATGAAAACGAAACCGAAGCATTAATTGAAGAATTAAAAACATTACCGGAAGTCGACAGCGCACAATACGATAGCCAATGGATTAAGCGGCTGGTGTTTCTTCTCGATATTATTAATCGCGTCATCATCATTCTTTCGACCTTATTAGCAGTAGGTGTGTTATTAATCGTCGGCAATACCATCCGCTTGTCGATATACAATCGACGTTCGGAAATCGAAATCACAAAACTGTTCGGCGGCACAGACAGCTTTATCCAAAGACCCTTTCTCTACAGCGGCCTCTGGTATGGCGCATTCGGCGGAATCATAGCGTGGGTTCTGATAACAATTTCCATGGAAATGCTACGTAGCCCGGTACGACAGCTGGCAAACCTCTACGCCAGTGACTTTCAGCTCATTGGCCTTGGGCTCACCAATAGCCTGCTATTAGTTGGAATCAGCATTATTCTCGGGCTATTTGGCTCCTGGATCTCGGTAAAACGCCACCTGCGCGCTATCGATCCAGCATAACAGCTCTATATAATTCAATAACTTACAATCCTCATTAATTTGAACTTATCAAAAAATTAGCACTCTTATTTTCAGAGTGCTAAAATATGAGTATATTTAAGGAAGGGGATTATGAGTAACCAATTAACCAATTTAAATTTCGCATTACCGACAGGTTCAATAGAGAGCTATATCTCGTCGGTCAATCAAGTGCCTATTCTGTCTTTGGAAGACGAACAGATGCTAGCGCGTCGTTTTCGTGATGAAGAAGATATCGAAGCAGCACGCGCATTGGTTATGTCTCATCTTCGCTTTGTTGTGAAAATTGCGCGCGGATATAACGGTTATGGTTTATCCCAAGCGGATTTAATTCAGGAAGGTAATGTTGGGCTTATGAAAGCCGTCAAACGCTTCGACCCGGAAATGGGTGTGCGTCTGGTTTCCTTCGCCGTACATTGGATTCGCGCAGAAATGCATGAGTTTATTCTTAAGAACTGGCGCATTGTTAAAATTGCGACCACTAAAGCGCAACGTAAATTATTCTTCAATATTCGTTCTTCAAAAAAACGTCTAGGCTGGTTAAGTCAGGATGAAGTCAATGAAGTTGCAGAAACACTTGGCGTAAAACCAAGCGAAGTGGTGGAAATGGAAAAACGCATGAGTAACTACGATGCGTCTTTCGATGGTGCGGCAAATGATAATGACGATGATGATTCATCGGCCTATGCACCATCGCACTATGTCGAAAACAAAAGTGCAGGGCCAGAAGAGTTAATCGAAACCGCCCAGTCAGATCAGGAAAGCCAAAATTCATTACATAATGCAATCGCGTTACTGGATGATCGCAGTAAAGACATTATTGCAAAACGTTGGTTAGCAGAAGACAAAGCAACCTTGCATGAACTCGCAGCAGTCCACAGCGTCTCCGCAGAACGCATAAGACAAATCGAAAACAACGCAATGAAAAAATTGCGGGACGCCATCTCAGCGTAACCTCTCTCTTAACTTGATACAGGACGAATCAAGAATGACAAAAACCTATCAAATCAATGGCTCCTTCGGGAGCCATTTTTGTTATTGCTATTCATGAATATAAATTTAACTAAGGAAATTGATGATCTGATAATGTCAGATGATATCCATGTGCTAGCAATAAAAGGACCGTGGGGAATAGGTAAAACTCATTTTTGGAAAAAGTATATTGAAGAAACACTCTATCAAGCTCCAAAATTACATATTGACAAAAACTTAGATCATTATGGTTACATCTCCCTATTTGGAATTAATAACCTTTATGAACTTAAAAAAAATATTTTCGAGAATACATCCCCTATAGATGAAGAATCGTGGTTTACTGAAAAAAAAGAACAACTAGCTGCTAATACAAGGAAGTGTTTAAACAGAGAATACTTAAAGAAAACATATAAAAGAATAACAAGCGCTGAAGTTATTTTAAAAGATTTAGACAAAGCAAAAAATACAGTTACTTGGGACTTAACGGGTATTTCAATAAATCATTAATCGCGATTCATGCTTCAAACATAGCCTTTTCATCAATTAGAAATGCAATAATTTGTTTTGATGATTTAGAAAGAAAACATACCAATTTATCAATTACTGAAATTTTTGGATTAGCATCTTATTTAAGAGAAGAACGAAATTGTAAAATTATTTTTATCTTTAATGATGAGACA
>JBELBG010000272.1:0-2754 GCA_042095435.1 Thiotrichaceae bacterium
TCAGGTGTAGCAGAAGTTGCCACCATCGGTGGCATGGTTAAACAATATCAAGTTGTTGTTGATCCTAATCAGTTACGTGCTTATGACATTCCAATATCTAAAATTAGTAATGCCATAAAAAAAGCGAATCAGGAAGCAGGGGCCTCTGTTATTGAAATGGCAGAAGCTGAATATATGGTAAGAGTCACTGGTTATATTACTGGTTTGGAAGAACTTCGTAATATCCCCATCGCCGTCAACACTAGAGGCACACCCGTGTTACTTAAAGATGTCGCACAAGTTAGGATTGGGCCACAGTTGCGTCGTGGTATTGCAGAGTTAAATGGTGAAGGTGAAGTTGTTGGCGGTGTTATTGTAATGCGATGGGGAGAAAATGCTAAAAAAGTTATCGATTCAGTTAAAGATAAATTAAATGAACTGCAACAAGGTTTACCAGACGGGGTAGAGATTGTTGAGACCTATGATCGTTCTGGTTTAATTGATCGAGTAATTAATACATTAAAAGACGCATTAATCGAGGAACTAGTTCTAGTCGCGCTTGTTTGTATTATTTTCCTACTACATTTTAGGTCTGCTCTGGTTATTATTATCAGTCTTCCTCTTGGAATCTTAATGGCATTTATCATTATGAATGTACAAGGCATTAATGCCAATATTATGTCTTTAGGAGGTATTGCGATTGCTATTGGTGTCATGGTTGATGCTGCCATCGTGATGATTGATAACGTTCATAAACACATTGAACGTAAAAGTTATGATAGTGATCATTGGAATGTTATTGCCACAGCAACGACAGAAGTGGGGCCGCCAATATTCTTTTCATTACTGATTACCGGACTAAGTGTATTGCCAATTTTTACATTGCAGGCTCAGGAAGGCCGTATGTTCTCGCCGTTGGCATTTACATGGGTATATGCAATGTTATCAGCAACACTTCTTGCTGTAACAGTAGTGCCTGTTTTGTTAGGTTATTTTATTAAGGGGCGAGTTGTCTCTTCAGATAAAAACTTCATTACACGTATATTAATTGTTCTATATAAACCTGTCATACATGCAGTACTTCGTTTTCCAGTATCGACAGTATTTATTGCTTTAATAATTATGGTTGTTGGGCTCTGGCCATTCACACAATTAGGTAGTGAGTTTATGCCTGATTTGGATGAAGGTGATTTAATGTATATGCCAACAACATTACCTGCCATTTCTATCGGTAAAGCACAGCAAATTTTACAGCAGACGGACAAATTAATTCGTACCGTACCTGAAGTCGATACGGTTTTTGGAAAGATTGGACGTGCTGAAACAGCAACTGATCCAGCTCCTTTAACAATGATAGAAACATTGATCCGTTTTAAACCGCGTAGTGAATGGCGCGAAGGTATGACACTTGAAGGATTGAAAGCAGAGTTTAATAATTTGGTTAAATTGCCCGGAATTACCAATGCATGGGTCATGCCGATTAAAACACGTATTGATATGTTAGCAACGGGTATTAAAACACCTGTCGGTATAAAAATAGCGGGTTCAGATCTTAAGGTTATCGAAAATATCGGTCGTCAGGTCGAACAAGTTCTTAAAGATGTCCCTGGTACGGCATCAGTTTATGCTGAGCGTGTTGCAGGTGGTCGATATCTTACTGTTGATATAAATAGAATTAATGCAGCCCGATTAGGACTTAATATAAGTGACATTCAAGATATAGTGCGTACAGCCGTTGGCGGAATGAACGTGACAGAAACTATTGAGGGATTGGAACGTTATCCGATCAATATTCGTTATCCACATGAACTTCGAGATTCTCTCGAACAAATACGACTGTTACCTATAGTCACACCTTCAGGTGCAAGAATTCCATTGGGTGATGTTGCCACAGTTAATGTCACAGATGGTCCGCCAATGATTAAAAGTGAAAATGCTCGTATTAATGGTTGGATATATGTTGATACAAAGGATCGTGATCTAGGCAGTTATGTGAATGAAGCAAGAGATATTGTATTGAACAAAGTAGATTTACCTCCGGGGTATTCTATTAATTGGTCTGGTCAATACGAATATATGTTAAGAGCAATGGAGCGTTTAACCATTGTCGTACCTATTACTTTATTTATTATATTCTTATTACTCTATTTGAATTTCAAAAAGCTAAGCGATGTATTGTTAATTATGGGTTTCTTGCCGTTTGCTTTAGGCGGAGGGGCTTGGTTTTTATATTTACTAAATTTCAATCTTTCGGTTGCTGTTGGAGTTGGATTTATTGCTCTCGCAGGGATAGCTGTTCAAGACAGTGTGCTTATGATCGAGTTTCTTAATAAAGCGGTTGATAAATTCAAAACTTCAAATCAAAAAATTACTAAAGAGCGTATTATTACCAATATCTCAGAGGCTGCAAGTCAACGCGTTAGACCTATTATGATGACAACCTGTTCAACTATAGTGGGACTGCTTCCGATTATGTTTATTAATGGTACGGGTTCAGAAGTCATGACGCGTGTTGTAGCACCAATGATTGGAGGGATGATTAGTTCCACAGCTTTAACGTTGATCGTTATTCCGGTTGTTTACTTTGTGTGGAAGAAACATGTACTTATACGTTGATTAGAATATTAATTTTTAACTTTTAATAAAAAAACTGAGTACATCTATGAAATTGAAAAAAATAACTGCCATGATTCGTACTGAAATGTTGGAGCAAGTAAAAATGTACCCCGTCAGCCCCATGTGGACCAACTAGCCTAATTGCCTAAGAGATAGTTT
>JBELBG010000273.1:0-2749 GCA_042095435.1 Thiotrichaceae bacterium
AGTGGTTAAAATAAATTATTCAATAAAATAAAAATACTGGATGTAATATGTCTCAATCAGAAAACAATCTTATATGGGTCGATCTCGAAATGACCGGCCTTGATACCAATACCGATTATATTATCGAAATCGCCACGATTGTTACTGATGCGCAACTCAATATCCTTGCTGAAGGCCCAGTTGTCGCGATTCATCAGCCTGATGAAATCCTAGATCAAATGGATGAGTGGAATACAAGACAGCATAATCAATCCGGTTTGGTCGACAGAATAAAGAAAAGTCCATATAACGTAGCTGAAGCTGAAAGTATGACACTGGAATTCCTTAAGAAGTTCGTTGCAAAAGGAAAATCGCCAATGTGCGGTAATAGTATATGTCAGGATCGACGTTTTATGCACCGTCTAATGCCGGATTTAGAAGAATATTTTCTATACCGAAACCTCGATGTCAGTACGATTAAAGAGCTGATGAAACGATGGGCGCCTGAGAAGGAAGGTTTTAATAAACAGGGCAGCCATTTAGCGATGGATGACATTCGGGACTCGATCTCAGAATTAAAGTATTACCGCGAACACGTCTTCAATATTTAATATGCCAAATAAATATGTACACTTGCCGGTTAATCTTTACTCAGTCGAGCAGGTTAGAGAGCTTGATCGTATTGCTATAGAAGATTTCGATATTCTTGGTTATACGTTGATGCATCGTGCGGCATTATTTAGCTATCAAAAATTAAAAGAAAAATGGCCTGAAGCGCAATCAATTACTGTTATATGTGGTGGTGGTAATAATGCGGGTGATGGTTATGTGCTTGCCGGTATGGCAAAAGAAGACGACAAAAAAGTGAGGGTTTTTCATCTGCCCGAACCTTCAACTTTAAAAGCTGATGCTGCGACCGCTTATAAATACTTGCAGGCAAGCGGTATTGAGTCAATAAAATATGTTGGTCAGGACATATCCAATTCAGATGTTATTGTTGATGCGCTTTTTGGTACTGGACTGGACCGTGATGTAGAAGCTGAGTTTTATAATGTTATTGATTTAATAAATTCATTGTCAGTGCCTGTTATGGCGATTGATATTCCTTCCGGGTTGAACGCAGATAATGGCAATATCATGAATATTGCCATTCATGCGCAGCTTACTTCAACATTCATAGGCTTAAAGAAAGGACTGTTTACGAATTATGGTCTTCAATGCTCAGGTGAAATTAAATTCAATGATCTGGATGTGCCGAAAGAGGTTTATACAAAACTGGATGTAGATGATAAAACTATTCAAAGACTGGAACTGAATGATTTAAAGTCGGTTCTTAAGCCGCGACAAAAGAATGCACATAAAGGGCATTTTGGACATGTACTTGTTGTTGGTGGTGATGAAGGTTATCTCGGTGCAGTAAGAATGGCAGCCGAATCGGCAGCACGTGTAGGTGCGGGTCTGGTGAGTATTGCAACACGGAAGTCGCATGCGGCTTTACTCAGCGCAGTCAGGCCAGAAATTATGTCGCATGCTGTTGAGACAGTAGAGGAACTACTTCCTTTAATTCAGAAGGCGACAGTCATTGTAATCGGCCCTGGTTTAGGTCAGTCGGAATGGGCTAAATCATTATTAGCACGTGTATTAGAATCCGATTTACCCTTGGTAATTGATGCGGATGCATTAAATTTATTATCAAATGAATTTTCAGATCAGGATCGGGTTTTGCCAAACTGGGTTATGACACCTCATCCGGGTGAAGCTGCGCGTTTATTAAATACTGATTCAAAAACGATACAAGCAGATAGATTCCAGGCAATAAATTCATTACACGAAAAATTTCCTGGACCCGTTGTCTTAAAAGGTTGTGGCAGTTTGATTGCTGATAACGAAGGTAATTTATTTATATGTGATAAAGGAAATCCGGGGATGTCTTCCGGTGGTATGGGAGATGTTTTATCTGGTGTAATCGCAGGTTTAATTGCACAAGGTATTGATATTAATTACGCAACAAAATTAGCTGTCTGTATTCATGCAGAAGCGGGAGATTTGGCCGCCAAAGCCGGAGAAAGAGGCTTAATGGCCATGGATTTAATGCCGCATTTAAGAAATATCGTCAATTAATTCAAATGTTATTTCCTTTAAAAAATGAAGCCGGAACAGTTAATTTCGGCGCAAAAGTAGCTACTGCTATAGAAGGTGGCGAGATCATCTTTTTAAAAGGTGATTTGGGAGCGGGCAAAACGACATTTGTTCGTGGTTTTCTCAATGCGTTGGGCCATTCTGGCAATGTAAAAAGCCCGACATATACGCTTATAGAGCCTTATTCTATTAACGGCAGAAATATTTATCACTTTGATTTATATAGGATAAATGATCCGGAAGAGCTCGAAGCCATGGGCATACGCGATTATTGCGATGGAGAGTCAATATGTTTGTATGAATGGCCAGAACAGGGACAAGGCGTACTACCAGATGCCGATATTATCTTATCTTTGAGCCATGCCGATTCCGGTAGAGAAGTTGAAATTGAGTCTAATTCTGCAAAAGGCAGGCAAATACTCTCCCGAATCTAATCCATGCCGACGTTGTTTTGGGAGCAAAGGTTGTAATAAAAAATAACTATTCTTCATAAAAAACATAGATATAGCTTGATTTCTTAATAAAATATTGAATAATTACATATAACTAATAATAATTGGTCGTGCTTTGGCCAGGGTTATCTGTAAAAAAATGCGTTCAATATATTTTTATTGCTTATTCTTGTCGTCGA
>JBELBG010000274.1:0-2723 GCA_042095435.1 Thiotrichaceae bacterium
TGATAAACTCAAATTTATCAAACAACGCTACAATCTGGATTATTATCAGGAACATCGTTTAAATGCCCGTCTGGCTGATTTTGAATACGAACTGGATCTAGAGGAAAATCTGAACCTGTAATGAAACGTAGAAATTTACTTAAACTTTTAGCATCTGGCACAGTATTTTTAACTGGCATCATAAAACCACTTGCTGCTTTGGCAAAATGGAATCAGGAAGCTTTTGATGCAACAAATTATGATGATGCTATTAAGCATTATTTCCCTGACACAAATTTTGAAGACACCGATAAAATTACCATCGGCGTACATTCTGAAATAGAAAATGGTGCGGTTGTTCCTATAAAAATAAAAACCGACCTTAAAAATCTTGAATCAATTACGATCTTTGTAGAAAAAAACCCAACTGCTTTAATTGCTAACTTTGACCTTTCCCCGGGCTGCATTGGTAATGTCTCAACACGTATCAAAATGGAAAAACCATCAGACATCATCGTTATAGTAAAATCAGGTGACAAATATTATATAACGAAAAAATTTGTTGTCGTACATGAAGGAGGCTGCGGCTGATGGCATCAACAATACGACTAAAAAGCAAACTCAAAAATAATGTGCTAACGGTAAGGGCTATTATACGTCACCCTATGGAAACTGGCTTTAGAGTTGATCAAGATCTCGGAGAACTTATACCCGCCCATTTTATAAAACTGGTCACAGCTAAACTTAATGGGGAAACGATATTCTCCTGTGACTGGAGTCGTGCTGTATCTAAAAACCCTTATTTATCATTTATGTTCGAAGGCGCAAAAACCGGTGATACACTGGAACTGACTTGGCTCGATACTGAAGAAAAAACAGATGCCATAGAAACAATAATATAGCCTCCAAACAATTTAACCCTCTATTTACTATGCGCGCTATCATCGTATTCTGCTTATTCATTGTCCTCGCTTTTCTTGTCGGCGCTGTTTTAGCCTACCCTCTAAAGTTGCTGCTCGATCCGGCACTTGAACTCGCTTATCGCAAATACCTAACTTATGCGACATTAATCAGTGGATTAATAATCAGCGGTATTTATTTACAACTCTATAATCTGCTTTCTTTTAATGCTTTTGGTTATAGCGGCAAAATAAGTAAGTTCATAAAAAACATGTTCAACGGGTTAGTTTATGGCCTGGCGATCATGTTATTTATCGAAGTGGTTTTATTTCTCCTCGGCATACATGAAATAGACAAAACACGCAGTTATTCTTTTGATGCAATTTCATTGCTTTTAGCTAAAGCAATAATAGCGGGGCTGTTAATTGCTATCATTGAAGAATCAATATTTCGAGGCGCTTTATTTACCGGCTTATACAAACAAACCGGGGCCGTCATTGCCACATTATTTTCCAGCCTGGTTTATTCAGCCGTGCATTTTATTCGCTATAGAGATCTACCAGCGGAAACAGATATCGGTCTTTTTACAGGTTTAACAATGCTTCCCCATGCATTTCGCCGATACTATGAGTGGTATATTGTCGATTACTTCCTGACACTTTTTATATTTGGCGTATTGCTTGCGTTGATACGCTTGAAACACAAAAGCATCGCTGCTTGCATAGGCGTGCATGCAGGTATTGTCATGCTTATAAAAATATCAAGCTATGCGACTAACAGAACGCATAACGGCCCTTATGATTACCTTGTTAGCCAATATAACTCGAGCTTCGGCTGGCTCAGTTTTATTGTTATCTTCTTATTTGCGCTTTTTTATTTTATAAAGTTAATAAGAAAATAAATATTACTTAATAACATCAGGATGAAATAACAATTCCCCATTAACCTTGAAGTTACGAATCAAATTCTGACCTTCTTCACCTCGAATAAATTCAGAATACTTCCTCGCTAAATCAATTTTAGCATGGGAATGTTTTTCAGGGTTTATCATGATGACATGGTAAGGATTAAACAACGCTTCATCATTTTCAAACAAGACCTTCAGTCTCACTTTGTCTTTATAGGCCAGATATGTGCCTCTATCTGTTAAGGTATAGGCTTCTTTATCATCTGCTATTCTCAATACAATTCCCATTCCCTGACCAACAGCAAGATACCAGTTGCCAGATGGTACACCACTTACCAGATCCCAAAGGTTCTTCTCTTTTTTATATGTGCCGGAATCATCGCCTCGAGAAATAAAGATATGTTTTTTATTTGAAAGCAACTTCATCGCTTGTTGAATAGTATTCGCGCCTTTTAAGCCAACCGGATCATTCTCGGGGCCAACAATTACAAAGTCATTGTGCATCACTGGCTCACGTTCAACACCATGACCCTGGTTTACAAACTCTTTCTCCGCTCCAGGTGCATGAACAAAAATTAAATCTACATCGCCGTTCTTGCCCAAACGAATTGCTTTGCCTGTGCCAACAGAAATCACATCGAGCTTAACGTTATATTTTTTTTCAAACGGTGGGTTCAGTACTGAGAGTAAACCGGAATTATCTGTACTGGTTGTCGTTGCCATTTTTAATCGCTCAACTTCGGCGAAAACAGATGTGCTTCCTAGTAACAGAAATGTAATTAATGAATTAAATATAATTTTCATGAGGAATCTCTTAAAAAAAATTAGTGAAAAGCCTAGAACCAAAAGACAGCTTGCGTATAAAAATAACTTGAATCATTTTTAGAAGCTCCATTAATTATATCGCCTGCGAACAGGTGAGCAGATCGGAAGAGCG
>JBELBG010000275.1:0-2710 GCA_042095435.1 Thiotrichaceae bacterium
TATTCCAGTCAATTGTCGTTCTAAATCTATTACGCCCTGTTTCCTGGATACCATGATTATCAGCTCGATATGACACGCCGTACCATTTCTCTTGCTGCACTTTTAGGATCATGTCCGCTTCACCCACTTTTCGACCTGGCTGAAATACACCGAATACACTCAAGCCTGGGAAATCAGTCAGTGTTAATAACGCCGCTTCAATCTTCTCTTTTGTTACAGGTTCGCCTATCAAATCAAGAAAAGGTTTCCTAAGTACTTGCTCGCTGTAATCTTCGTTACTTTCTGCAATAACACGACCGAGACGCCCAATAAAAATCTGTATATCGACAACACCTGTTGTTACTGTCTGCACAGGGACAACTGCTGTCGACAATATTAACCCTCTGGCTCGATAGTAGCGCGTCACTTCATCGGCAATCTCCTGTAATTGACCGATGCTAAATCCTTCTTCTGTTTGCTCATTAATAAATTTGTCTAGAATTGACGTTTTGATTTCATCGACTTTGATATCGTATTTCGGCAAGTCTTCAGCATCGAGTAATCTAAATTCTTTTATTACGACATAGGGTCCTTCATCAAGATCGAATGGGCGATCGATAACCGGTGGGATATCAACCATGTCTTCTGCTTGAATTTCATCGACTTCTTCGGCTACGGGTACGACTTCGGCTTGTGGGCGGACGGCTCCGGGTCGAGCGGAATCAGGCAAACCTAATGGACCTGCTATAGCCGATTTTGAGAGAATCAGTATCGAAAGCACGTAAATTAGATTACGTACTTCCCCCCATTTAATTTTTCTTGATTTGTTTAGCACAAATAATATTTATTTTTCAATGACTTACGCATTATCAGAATCTCTATTTTTGTAGCCCGCATATAATTTCGGCAATATATAGATTCATAAGTGAATAACTATATCACAGACGATTGTTTGAACAAAAAAAATATTCTAATAATTGAATATAATAACTTTTCCTAACTCATTGAATATATGTGATTTTTGAAAAGCATGATTGATGAGAAAAGTGTTGTATTACTGCAACACGTTTAAATATTTTGCTGCTGGTTTTAATCAGATTTTGTTTTTAGTGTCAAGCGCCATTTTTCAATATTTTCATCCGATATTTTTTGTGGGTATTCCTTTCTGGCTTGTGCAAAAATGGCTTGTCTGAGCTGTAAATTTGCTTGATTCGTTAATAACTGACGAATTTGTGGGGCAACCTGCGTTAATTCCAATTGTTCTGAATCAATAATTTCCCCTTTTTTAAGAATGTGTAATCCTGCTTCGGATTCAACTAGTGTACTTAACTCACCCTCTTTTAAAGCCAATAACGGTTTTTTCATTTCTGGTAGTAAATCATCTGTTTTTAATAACCCCATATAACCGCTCAACTGCTTACTTTGCTCATGCTCTGATTCTGCAAGAGCGGTTGCTGAAAAATCTTTTTTTCCTTTTTTTATATCAGAAATTATTTTACTTACTTTCTCCTTTAATTGAGTGTTTTCCTGTTCAGTTTCAAACTTTTTAAAAAAGATTTGCCAAACATGAATTCGTTCAGGCACAACAAACTTTTCTTTATTCGATTCAAAATATTCTGCTATTTGCCCATCATTGGGAAAATCTTTCGGCAATTTACTCGCGACTAATCGGTTAAGGTAAGCCTCTCGTAAAACATTCTCGGCATTTCGGCGCATTAAAAACTCAACGTTGCGATCCTGCTCAACCTTATTTGCCACTGCTGCTGCAACGGCTGAGGCATTACTTGCTTCATTTTCAATAGCTTGCTTAAACAATGCAGGATCAGCCAAAATCTTATTACGTTCCTGCTCGCTTAAATTAGCAACGAGTAAAGAAACATAATCAAGATCAATTTGTCGAGTTATCAATTGTCTTGGTTGCGAAGATTTAGCCCAATCTTTCTCAGTATCTCTAGATGCCGTTTTCTGTTTTTCTGCCTGCTCCTCATTTACAGCAATTTCTGGCTCCTTTTCCTCTAAACCCAGTAGCTGTTTCACTGAGAACGCGGCGACCATTGAGGTTTGAGATAAAACAAAAACCAAACCAATAAGCAATACTACTAAAACAGCTTTAAAATTTTTAATCATCTTTGAACGTCTAATTTTTTAAGTTGAGTTTATTAAATATCTTATCATCATAAATTACTAATATTTATAAAAACTTGCTCATAGCTATATTTTACCTGCTACTTTATGTTGTAAGATGACGACTAACTGTTAAATGGAAAATTAAATTCTATTCCTGAGAAGGACAGATTTTAACAGAATATCAATTCGTCATTAATATTCATGTTATTATGTGTATGTTTTTAAAGAATAATCAGAACAAATAATTATGTCACCAAAAACGACTAACTTAGCCACAATGTTCGCTGATATTAGCGGCAGTACTCGCTTATTTGAAGTACTCGGCGATGCAACTGCCAGAGTCACGGTATCAGACACTCTGGAATTATTAACAAAAGTAATCCACTTACATAATGGCACCGTCATCAAAACGATTGGTGACGAGATAATGTGCACCTTTCCGACAGCAGATGATTCAGCTAATGCAGCAACAGAAATGCAGGAAACATTGGAAGATGCGAATGAAATGCGCGAGGAAGGTTCACCAGAAATAAAAATCAGGGTTGGCATGCATTTTGGCCCCGCATTATTAGAAGGCGGCGATGTTTTTGGTGACGCTGTTAAC
>JBELBG010000276.1:0-1123 GCA_042095435.1 Thiotrichaceae bacterium
CTACCTGGGAAGTAGTCCCTGTTATTGAATTGGATAATAAAGCTGTTGGTCAGGGTAGTGTCGGACCAATGTGGGAAAAAATGAATAATTTGTACCAGCGATATAAAGCATCGCTATAATTTACTATGGAAATATATAAAGCATTCACTATAGAAGCAGCACACCGCTTGCCGAACTTGCCTGACGAACATAAGTGTAGTCGTTTACATGGTCATTCATTTCGAATTGAAATCCATGTTTCAGGCGACGTTGATGAAACGACAGGTTGGGTGATTGACTTTGCTGATATCAGCTCCGCATTCAAACCGTTGTTTGAGACACTGGATCATCATTATTTAAATGATGTCGAAGGCCTGGAAAATCCTACCAGTGAAAATTTAGCTAAATGGATATGGGGCAAGCTGAAAGTTGATTTGCCTTTGTTAAGCTCTGTTGTAGTGCAAGAGACCTGTACCGCAGGCTGTGTCTATAAAGGTAATTAATTCTTAATGCCAATCCCTTTATTCAAAAGGGTTAAAGAAATCGTAAATAAAATAACAGTAAAAATAAACAGGATGATGAAAGCACTTGTGATATTAATGTCTGATTCTCCTAACATACCGTAACGGAAAGCATTAACCATATATAAAATAGGGTTGAAGCTGGAGACTGTTTGCCAAAAGTCTGGCAATAAATTAATTGAATAAAATATGCCGCCTAAATAGATCAAAGGCGTCAGCACAAATGTTGGAATGATTGAAATATCATCAAATTTCTTGGCGAAGATAGCATTAATAAACCCGGCCAGAGAAAAAACAAGCGCAGTCATAAAGACAACGCCGACAGTTATTGGCAGGTTATGTATTTTTACTTCGGTAAAGAAAAGAGCAACGATAGTAACGACAGCGCCAACTAATAAACCTCTAGCAATACCTCCTGTAACAAAACCACAAAGAATAATAATGTTTGGAATCGGTGCTACGATCATTTCCTCGATATGCTTCTGGAATTTGGCACCAAAAAAAGAAGACACGACATTGGCATAGGAATTATTGATGATTGACATCATGATAATGCCCGGTGCTATGTAGTCGATATATTCAAAGCCGTTCATCGTTCCTATTCTGGGACCGATTAAACTTCC
>JBELBG010000276.1:1133-2697 GCA_042095435.1 Thiotrichaceae bacterium
GATAACAAAATATAAAGTCATGCTGATAGCAGGTGGCAAGATGGTTTGTACCCAAATTCTGGTAAAACGACTGATTTCTTTTCTGACTATGGTATAAAAAGCAATAAATGTATTTTGATTAAACATTGTATTATTTTATTTTTTTATTATTTTCCAGTAGATCGAGAAACAGTTTTTCCAGGCGATTGGCTTTATTTCGCATACTGTATATATGAATATCATGCGAAGAAAAGAATTTAAAAACATCATTGATGTTATCTTCTCTTGCAACTTCTATTTCAATAGTTGATTCATCAATTAATATTGCTTTGAATCCAGATAATTCAGGCAATTTTTTTATAGGGGCTATCAGGTCAAGCACAAATGTTTCTTCATTCAGGTTCGATAGTAAGTTTTTCATTGATGTATCTTCAATAATCTTTCCATGATCGATGATCGCAATGTTTTTACACAATATTTCTGCTTCTTCAAGATAATGCGTGGTGAGTACTATCGTTACGCCTTGCTGGTTGATATCAATTAAAAAGTCCCACATAGAGCGTCTTAACTCAACATCAACGCCAGCCGTTGGTTCATCCAGGATTAACATCTTCGGTTCATGAATCAAGGCCCGTGCAATCATCAAACGCCGTTTCATTCCGCCGGATAAATTACGTGCAGGTTCATTACTCTTTTCTGTTAGACCAAGTTGCTCCAGGTATTTCTTTGCACGTTTTAATGCAACCGGTCGTTTGATGCCGTAATAGCCTCCCTGATTAACGACAATATCGAGCGGTGTTTCAAATTGGGAAAAATTGATTTCCTGTGGAACAATACCGATACAAGCTTTAGCTGCTTCGTTATCATTATCAAGATCATGTCCGAAAATTTTGACTGAACCTGATGTTTTTTTAACAAGTCCGCAAAGAATACCAATGGTAGTTGATTTGCCTGCACCATTTGGGCCGAGTAATGCAAAAAAATCACCCTCATCAACACTGAGGTTAATATTTTTTAGCGCTTCAAATTTATTGCGATAGACCTTTCCCAGGTTTGTTATTTCTAATGCGGGCATATTAACCGGAAGAAAGTAAAATACTTAATATGATTCATATTAAGTATTATAAGTTGAATTGTTCCGGACTGGAACAAAGATTATTTATAATGAATGTTAACCTTAAAGTTTAGAAATAGTTTGCTTCTGTGCCTCACCTGCTTTACGTAATGCATCAGCCAAGACACCGTCACGCTTTAGCGCCAGTTTAAAATAATCTTTGGCGATTTTAATAAGGCGTGTTTCATTATCTGTTCTGACATAGGCATTTCTTTCACCATCGCTATCTTCCAATAAGGCTTGTTCACCAAAATAATTCCCAGGCTCCAGCTTGGCTAAAATATTAATTTTGCCACCTTCATCAATCATAAACACTTCAACTATTCCATCAAGAATAACGTACAGGTGTTCACCATGCTCTGATTCCTTGATAATGAACTCACCGGGACCCACTGTTATAACTTCTGTCCAGCTAGGGTAACTATCAAGTTCAATATCTGCTAAAGATTTAAATAGTCGCAAGTCACGTAA
>JBELBG010000277.1:0-2684 GCA_042095435.1 Thiotrichaceae bacterium
GCAAACCCAAACGGCATTTTGTTCTGGTTTAATTTCTACCTTTAAATGTTTAAAGTTATTAATTAGAACTTCGCTACTCTGACAAATAGTATTCATCTTTGTTTCTCCTTAAATGTAAATTGAAAAATCATCAATTAATTTTGAGGAGTTCCATTCATCAAACACACACCAATGAGCGCAACGACTCAAAATTGCATGATGTTGCGATAAAAGCTAGAGGAATATTTTTAGTATTTAAAGAAGAAGGATTTCTGCTTTAATCAAGCAGGAACAAGTAAAATAACAGAGTGCACAGAAATACCTTCACCACGACCAACAAAGCCCATGCCCTCAGACGTCGTAGCTTTGACGTTGATGTCTTCGATACTACAATTTAAATCACTCGCTAAAGTTTCGCGCATAGCAGGTATGTGTCCTGCCATCTTTGGTGCTTGCGCCAATATCGTTATATCAGCATTGCCTAACCGATATTTTTTTTGTTTAATTAAATCAACAACTTGTTTTAATAAAATACGACTATCTACATTTTTAAATTTCGGATCCGTATCAGGAAAATGCTTACCTATATCGCCCAAACAAAGTGCACCCAATACCGCATCACATAGTGCATGTATAACCGCATCTGCATCGGAATGACCTTCCAAACCTTTTTCGTACGGAATTCTGACACCACCAAGTATTAAAGGTCTGTCTTCAACAAGACGGTGCGTATCGTAGCCGTGTCCTATTCTCATTTATAATTTCATCTCATTTAGGTAGGTTTCAAGGTATTTTAAATCATCCTTATGAGTGACTTTTATATTTTCCTGCTGACCTTTAACAAGTAATGGCCTAAAACCTGAAAGCTCAATGGCCATTGCTTCATCAGTAACAACTTTGCCTTTTTCCAATACATCACTAATCGCTGAATACAGTTTTGCATATTTAAACATCTGCGGTGTTTGCGCATGCCAAAGTGATTCCCGTTCAACAGTATCTATAATTTCGCCCGCTTCATTCGCTCGCTTCATTGTATCACGACAGGGCATGGCTAATAAGCCGCCCACTTCATGCTGACGTAATTCAATCATAAGTCTATCAATCGTAGATTGACTTAAACAAGGTCTCGCTGCGTCATGAACCAGTACCCAGTCATCCTGTTTTGCTTTATCTTTCAATTCGTGCAAGCCATTAAATACAGATTGGTAACGCTCTTCACCGCCTGGTGCTGTGATTACCTTCTCATGTTTTGAAATATCAAGTTCAGGCCAGTACTCATCCGTTTTGGAAATAGCGACAACTACTTTTTCTATATCTTCGCGATAAAGAAAACATTCAATCGTATGCTCGATTATTGTTTTGTCATTAACTTGAATATACTGTTTGGGTTTATCAACACCCATCCGCTTACCCACACCCGCTGCGGGTATAACAACCCAGTACCTTGCCTTAGATGACATTGAACTTAATTAGAACTAACTTGCGAACTGGAATAATCAATAATCTGATAAAACGTTTCATCATATTTAATCATACCCATTTCACTACGCGCTCGCTCTTCGATTGCTTCCTTTCCTTCTTTTAGATCAAGCACTTCTGCTGTTAATGAAAGATTGCGTTCTTTTAAATGCTGATTCTTTTCTTCCATTTGACTGATCTGTTTTTCCAGATGATGCACTTCCGTCATACTGCCATTGCCAAACCATAAACGGTATTGCAACAACACTAACAATAGAACAAAAAGTGCAGTACTTATTCTCATCTATTTATATTCAGTCCCATTAAACATTAAGTAATGTTATAAAAAGTATCTTTACCCGGATAGCTCGCACGACTACCCAATTGATCTTCAATCTTCATTAACCGATTATACTTGGCAACACGATCAGAGCGTGAAAGTGAACCCGTTTTAATTTGACCTGCCGATGTTGCCACAGCTAAATCAGCAATCGTTGTATCTTCAGTTTCACCTGAACGATGTGAGATAACAGCGGTATAGCCTGCCTTCTTTGCCATTTCAATCGCTGCCAAGGTTTCTGTTAATGAGCCAATTTGATTCACTTTAATCAAGATTGAATTAGCAATTTTTTTATCAATACCTTCTTGAAGAATAGAAGTATTGGTAACAAACAAATCATCACCAACCAATTGCACATCTTTACCTAATTTATCCGTTAATAATTTCCAACCGTCCCAATCGCCTTCATCCATACCGTCTTCCATGGTAATGATTGGGTATTTATCAAACCACGGAGAAAGATAGTCTAAAAACTCTTGTGAACTTAATTTTTTATTTTCAGATTCTAGCGTATAAATGCCGTCTTTATAGAATTCAGAACTGGCGATATCCAGACCTAATAAAATATCTTCGCCAGCCTTATAACCGGCTTTATCGATTGCTTCGAGTATCACTTCTATCGCTTGTTCATTTGAAGATAGATTAGGCGCGAACCCACCTTCATCACCCACCGTTGTTCCTAAACCAAGATTAGATAAAACAGACTTTAAAGAATGAAACACTTCTGTACCGTATCGCACTGCTTCACGAAGACTTGATGCGCCAACAGGTAAAATCATAAACTCCTGCAAATCAACACTATTATCAGCGTGCGCACCACCATTAATAATATTCATCATCGGCACAGGCATTTTAAAAGAATCTTTTCCAGCATCGACTAGGTCACCAAGATACTCATATAGAGGAA
>JBELBG010000278.1:0-2670 GCA_042095435.1 Thiotrichaceae bacterium
ATTAATCGCAATCATTCGCGTGAAATTATGAAAGAAAGTATTGAAGAAGTCGGGCGTCATGTTGCACATGAGCTGGAACGGTTTCTTAATACGTTGGGTACCATCGCCTCAATCACGCCACTACTTGGTCTATTGGGAACAGTCATCGGTATGATAAAAGTCTTCACCGTGATAACAAGCATGGGTGTGGGCGATCCAAGTATTCTCTCTGAAGGTATTTCAGAAGCGTTAATTACCACAGCAGCAGGCTTGTCTGTCGCGATTCCTAGCTTAATGTTTCATCGTTATTTTCGTGGAAGGATAGACGGTTTAATTGTGACGATGGAACAAGAAGCCTTGAAAATGGTTGAAGTCATGCACGGTGAGCGTGAGTCTGACGAATCAACAGACGGATAATATGAACTTCCAAAAGGGCAAACGAGACGAAGTTAATCTGGATATCACGCCATTAATTGATGTGGTGTTCCTGTTATTGATCTTTTTTATGGTATCTACGACGTTTGATCATAATTCAGAAATTAATATTACCTTGCCTAGTTCTTCGAAAGAGATGACGGAAGCCAAACCGGATGCGGTCAATATTGGTCTGGATGCCCAGGGTGTGGTCTATATTAACGATAAAGCACTGGCAAACGCACAGATAGAAACCATTAAAGCGGCATTATCTGAAGCATTAGTTGGTTTGGATGAGCCGCCTGTTATTATTAGTGCAGATGAAGATGCGACGCATCAGTCTGTTGTCAGAGTAATGGATGCGGCAAGACAACTGGATCTGGTCAGGATTACGTTTGCCACTCAGGAAACTAAAGACGAATAATAAACACTAAACGGCGATTATACATTTGTCGAAAGAATTTATTGAAAATATCTGGCAGAGTAAACATCCTCTTGGCTATCTTCTGTTGCCATTAAGTTGGCTTTATACGCTCATTATTTTATTACGACGGCTTGCTTATCAATCAGGACTCATTGCTGTTAATGAAATTGATGTACCGGTCATCATTGTTGGCAATATCTCGGTTGGTGGTACAGGTAAAACACCATTAGTCGTCTGGTTGACAGATTATTTTAAGAATAAAGGCTTTAAGCCCGGTATTGTCAGTCGTGGTTATGGTGCAAAATTGTCTGGTAAAACCTTACAAGTAAGGTCAGACAGTGATCCTCGCTCAGTAGGCGATGAACCGGTATTAATAGCAGGAAAAACAAACTGCCCGGTTGCGGTTGCTGTTAAACGTAGGAAAGCGGCGGAAGAATTAATTGAACATTATGATTGTGATCTGATTTTATGTGATGATGGCTTACAGCATTATTCATTGGCGCGAGATATTGAAATTGCAGTAATAGACGGTCAACGTCGATTCGGGAATGGACACTGCTTGCCAGCGGGTCCTTTAAGAGAGCCATTAAGCCGATTGGCATCGGTCGACATGGTTGTTAGTAAACATATAGCGAAAAGGCATGAGTTCAAAATGGAATACAGCTACGGTGATTTGCTTTCGTT
Source organism: Thiotrichaceae bacterium (assembly GCA_042095435.1). Lineage (GTDB taxonomy): Bacteria > Pseudomonadota > Gammaproteobacteria > Eutrophobiales > Eutrophobiaceae > UBA7359. Next base: position 1,502 of record JBELBG010000278.1, read on the forward strand.
AACAGAATCAAAAAAAACGATTCCTATCTCTAGTCTTGCAGGACAAGCTGTACATGCAATAGCCGGTATCGGCAACCCAGACAGATACTTTTCCTATTTACGTAATCAAAAACTAAATATAGTAATACATGAGTTTCCTGACCATCATGTTTTTATCGAACAAGATTTGCAATTTAACGATGACTTGCCAGTAGTGATGACAGAGAAAGATGCGGTAAAATGTACTGCGTTCGCAAAAAACAACTACTGGTCTTTGCCTATAACTGCGACTTTGCCCGACGCATTCGCATACCGACTTGATGTATTAATGAAGGATTTACTCGATGGACAAAAAACTGCTTGAGATAATGGTTTGCCCCGTAACAAAGGGACCATTACATTATGATAAAGAAAAACAGGAGTTAGTCTCGCTAGCCGCAAGGTTGGCTTATCCAATTCGCGATGATATTCCTGTTATGCTTGAAGATGAAGCGAGAACCATCACTGAAGAAGAAGCGGAACAATTAAGATAGTGACAGCTTCGAAATCGGTGCCATACCATATCATCATTCCTACGCGATATGCTTCGACGCGATTACCGGGAAAATCATTATTGGAAATAAAAGGGAAACCTTTAATTCAACATGTATTTGAAACGGCATCAAACACGCAGGCAAAAAATATCGTTATCGCAACAGATAATGATGAGATAAAAAGGACAGCGGAGACATTTGGCGCTAATGTCGTTATGACATCTGATAAACATGAGTCAGGCACAGACAGGATTGCTGAGGTTGCCGCTCATTTAAAGCTTGCTGTCGATGAAATCATTGTAAACCTGCAAGGCGATGAATACGGTTTGCCTGTTTCTTTAATTGAACAGCTCGCAACAAATCTATACAACAATCCGCAGCACCAAATGGCGACCTTATGCGAGCCGATCACAACAATGGAAGAATATACAAACCCTAATATTGTAAAAGTGGTGTTTGATAAAAATAATACGGCACTTTATTTTAGTCGCTCACCAATACCATCAAACAGGGAAGGTGATTTACCTGAAGATGCCTATCGACACATAGGCTTATATGCTTATAGAGCGGGATACTTACAAACGTTTACAGCGTTAGCCGCTTGTCAATTAGAGCAAACGGAAGCGCTGGAGCAGCTTCGCGTGTTACACGACGGCG
>JBELBG010000279.1:0-2665 GCA_042095435.1 Thiotrichaceae bacterium
CACCAATAGCCAATTCATGCATTTTTTCCGTAACAGCTTTTGAAATTTTTTCAGCAGCGCCGATTCTTTGTTTTGTTAGTTTATCTGCCAGTTTGAAATAGCTTTCAGTTAATTCGGTTTTCTTTTTCTGTAGCTGTTCGTGTTGTTCCTGACCACCTTCAAGTTGACTTAACTGTGTTGTTAGTAATGTCAGGTGTTCAGGCAAGGCCTCGGGCTTTACTTTATGTTTTCTTGCCAGTTCATGCAGTTTATCCAAGCGACTTTCAATAGAAGCAAGTTGATTATCACCCATATCAAACTGATCAAGATAACTTTTTAATTCATGATAGGCTTCTTCAATTTGTATGGTTGCGCTATCCAATAAATTATTAATATTTTCCAGTTCATTATCGAACTGGCAAAGCTCACTTATTTCTTTCTGATGAATTGCCAGTTTGTTACCGATTGCTGTGTCTGACTCAGATAAATCAGAAATAATAGACTGACATGAATCGAGTAAACGTTGTGAATGTGCCAGGCGCTTATGTTCTTCTGTTAATTCTTCGTATTCCGATTCACCAATATTAAGTTGTTCAAGTTCTTCAATTTGATAACGTAATAAAGTCAGTCTTGCTTCAAAGTCTTCACCTTCTGTTTTGAAGTTATCGAGTTGCTCGTTAACTTGTTTCCATTCCTGCCAGATGTTTTGTAATTCGTTTAATAAGTTTTGATATTGACCAAACTGATCCAGTAGTTGGCGTTGCGTTTTTGCTTTTGATAAAGACTGGTGCGCATGTTGTCCGTGTATATCGATGAGAGACTCACCAATTTCTTTCAATGTTTGTACGGGTACGGGCGTATTGTTGAGATAAGCACGGGAACGTCCATCTTTTGTAATAGTTCTTCTTACAAATAACTCATCTTCATTATCACTCTCTACGGCTAATTCCAATTCAATCAATTTGTCTGAAACAATCGGATTATCTGAAATTGCAAAGATAGCCGTGATATCTGTTTTATCCGCGCCACCACGGATCAGGTTCGTATCAGCGCGATTACCCAGAATCAGTCCCAAGGCATCCAGTAATATCGACTTGCCCGCGCCGGTTTCACCGGTTAATACTGTCATGCCTGAATTAAAATCAATATTCAGATTATCTATTACGGCAAGATCATTAATCACAAGCTGTCGTAACAAGTCTATTTACTCCAGTGTAATTTCTCGCGGAGGATATGAAACTGATCATGTTCCGGCGGATGAATAAGACGAATCTTTTTATCTTTTTTCTCAACGCGCACACGATCTCCAGGTGCCAATTCCAGGCTAATTTCGCCATCCAGTGTTAGACGTGCCTGATCAATTTCCCGAGTTCCGACAACAATTTCGATTGAACTGTTTCCATCGACAACAATAGGCCGGTTCGTTAAGGAGTGTGGGCATATTGGCACAAGTAACAATGCATCAAGCGAAGGATGCATAACCGGGCCGCCGCCTGAAAGCGCATACGCAGTTGATCCTGTTGCTGAAGACACAATCATGCCATCAGAACGGTGTCTGTGTACAAATGAACCGTTAATATTCGTTTCTAATTCAACTAATCGTGCAATATTCCATTTCTGGATGATGACATCATTCATGGCATAATCTTCACAGATACAGGCGTCATCACGAAAAACTTGTCCTCGGAGAAGAAAACGAACATCTTCGACATAATGTCCGTTTAATATTTCATCCATATTTTTTTCAATGTCGTCTGCTGGAATATCAGATAAGAAACCAACATGTCCCAGATTGATACCTAGCAAGGGAGTGTCTGAGTCACAGAGTATGCGGGCTGCCATCAACATAGTGCCATCACCGCCAATCGCAATGACTAAGTCACAATGTTGGGCTAATTCATCTGCAGGATAGACATCTAAACCATGATTTTCGAGCAAATCGGAGCAACAGCTATCAAGGATGACCGTTTGCTCACGCGTAGCTAAGCAGTCGACAACTTCTACTAGTGTCTTTTGAATGGCTTTTACACCGGAATTGGTAATTAGTCCTACTCGTTTAAACATGGTTTTTCAGTAATCTCACTGTTTTTTCTGGCAAACATAACACGCCCGGCAAATGTGACCAATATCTTGAAATTAAACATTGAATTAATATCCAAATATTAAGAATTTTGCACTCTAGAGAGGAGAGTGCTAAATTTCCATTTATTATTTCTGTTTATCAGGCAAGAGTATGGTTTCTACTACAGGTTCTTCACAATTATCAGAGCGTAGCCTGAATTTATTTAAAACCCTGGTCGAGCATTTTATTGAAGATGGCACGCCGGTTGGTTCGCGTACATTGTCAAAAGACTCGAATTTAGGCTTAAGTCCGGCAACCATCCGTAATGTTATGGCGGATCTGGAAGACGTGGGTTTATTGCACTCACCGCATACTTCTGCCGGCCGTGTGCCGACCGCTAAAGGCTATCGCCTCTTTGTAGATAATTTACTCAGGGTAAATGACTTGCAATCTGCACAGGTTGAAAAAATAGCGCAGGAATTAACTCAAGAAGCAGACTATTCATCGTTAATGCAGCGTACTTCAGCAATGCTATCTGATGTGACAAAACTGGCCGGTGTTGTCATGCTGCCCAGACAGAATATGTCAATATTGCAGCATATAGAGTTTGTTTCGTTATCAACC
>JBELBG010000280.1:0-2644 GCA_042095435.1 Thiotrichaceae bacterium
AAATTCTTCATACTTATAGCGAGTTTCTTAATAGGTAACATGAGTGGCACAATAGAGCTAGCTGAAGTTGAAAAAGTAGACTCTTTAGATCAAAAGCAATTCTCAGAAAATTTTTATAAACCCCTTAAGCCGCTCGTAATAAAAGGTCTGTCAAATAAATGGCCTGCATTACAAAAGTGGACTCCGGACTTCTTTAAAGAACAACATGGGGAGAAGCTGGTAAAAGTTTATGATGCCAGTTTTGCTAGTGCTGGCAAAAATTACATGTCGAGTGTTGAAGCAATACCGTTGCGAGACTATATCGATAAAGTGATGACGACCTCTCAGGATTTACGCATGTTTCTTTATAATATAAAGGCTGAGATACCAGAGCTGGTAAACGATATAATCTTTCCTTCGCTCATCGACAATGTTTCAAAAAGTTTTGTCTTCATGTTTTTTGGTTGTAAAAACTCAGTGACGCAAATGCATTTTGATATTGATATGTCTCATGTTTTTCACACTGTCATTAAAGGTAAAAGAACAATTTATTTATTTCCTTTTGATCAATCGAAAAACTTGCATCGTTACCCTTTTACTTGTCGTAGTTATATTGATGTAGAGCAACCAGACGTTCAAAAATTTCCTAATTTAAAAAAAGCAAAAGGCTATAAAGTAGAATTAAACGCAGGAGATACGTTATATATCCCCAGCGGTTATTGGCATCATTTTATCTATGATGAGGCGGGCTACTCGGTCTCGTTACGTTGCCCAAGCCAAACTTTATTAGGAAAACTACAAGGACTCTATAACTTATTGGTCATGCAATCGATTGATCGTTTATTAAATAAACTTTCGCCAAAGTTATGGTTTAACTGGAAAGAACAGCACGCCTTAAAAGGTAGCTGAGCAGACTTAAATAAAATCTTCTATAACTCTCCACGCTGATAACTTTTGATCAAATGACATTGCTGCGTGTGCCGGGCTGGTTGATGGTAACTTGAAGTATTCAATTTCTTTATTATTTAATTCTTTTATAACATACTTCTTGTATAGTTTTTCCGTTTCACCACCATTAAAAAAGATCGTTTTAATTTGTTTCTGCTTGCTTAAAAAAAGATTAAAGTCATTCGCTTTAATTGTTGAATGGTCAATGTTTGAATCAAGGCTTCCTTCTCGATAACAACTTTTTAATACATCCCATAAAGCAATTTGATTATTAATTAATAATTGTTTTCGTTGTTGATAATTTAGTTCTTCATCGCAGTTCAAAAGCTCAATCATAATTGACCAGAAAGCATTACGAGGATTTACGTAGTATTGATTTTTTTCAAGAGATTTAACTCCCGGCATGGAACCGAGTATTAATACCTTTGCATCAGGTTTTGCGATGGGAGGAAAACCAGTATTTTGAGACATTTCAATTATTATAGATGTATTGGTTGTGTGCATCTCGGCTTTGACTGTTGTGTCGCTCTCGGTCTCTGCTCGGTAATTGCTCCTGCATTACTCTACTAACTACATCCGTGTAGGCATCCAGACTCGCCTAAAAGCGCCTACTGTTGGCGACTCTACCGATTCCATCCATGGTATCGCAACTCCTGTATCCTTGCAGTCGTACATCCCTGTAGGCGATAAAAAAGGCCGCATAAAAATGCGGCCTTGCAATTATTAACTAAAAATTAATATTTAAACTAACAGTGGTGCTATTACTAAACTTACAATAGCCATTACATTAATTAAAATATTCATTGATGGGCCCGATGTATCTTTTAATGGGTCACCTACTGTGTCACCCACGACAACCGCAGCATGTAGTTCAGTCCCCTTGCCACCAAGGTTGCCTTTTTCAACGTACTTTTTAGCGTTATCCCAAGCGCCACCGGCGTTTGCCATCATTAAAGCCATCATGACACAACAGATTAATGCGCCGCCTAACATGCCACCTAATGCTTGAGGTCCAAGACCAAAGCCGACAACGACTGGCGCAAGTACAGCAAGTGTACCCGGCATAATCATACGTTTTAATGCAGCACGAGTAGCGATATCAACACAACGAGCGGTATCCGGTTTACCCGTACCTTCCATCAAGCCTGGGATTTCTTTAAATTGTCGACGGATTTCCTTAATCATCTCGAAAGCCGCATCACCAACAGCGGTCATCGTCATCGCACTAACTAAAAATGGAAAGATGCCGCCAAGGAACATTCCGGCAAGTACTAATGGATCATTAATCTGTAATACGAAATCAGGATTTTTCATCGTAATCTTTTCGATGAATGCACTGATTAGTGCAAGCGCGGCTAATGCAGCAGCACCAATAGCGAAGCCTTTACCAATTGCAGCAGTGGTATTACCCACTTCATCAAGAGAGTCTGTTATTTCACGTGTATCTGCACCAAGCTCTGCCATTTCTGCAATACCACCCGCATTATCAGCAACTGGCCCATAAGCATCAATTGCCATGGTAATACCAACGGTACTCAACATACCCACGGCTGCGATACCGACACCATATAAACCAGCATAGTGACTGGCGACTAATATAATGCCGCAAATTGTTAATACTGGAATAGCAACCGATTGCATGCCGGTAGCAAGACCACTTATCATTACAGTAGCAGGGCCTGTTTCACCGTCTTGTGCAATTTTTCTGACGGGTGCG
>JBELBG010000281.1:0-2644 GCA_042095435.1 Thiotrichaceae bacterium
TCAATACCAATACCCTCTCCTGCTGTGGGCGGCATCCCATATTCAAGTGCAGTAATGTAATCTTCATCGTAGTGCATGGCTTCCGCATCACCCGCTTCTTTCTCTTCTACTTGCTTGCGGAAACGTTCAGCCTGATCTTCCGAATCGTTTAACTCGGAAAAGCCGTTTGCTATTTCCCGACCACCAATAAAAAACTCAAACCGATCAGTAATAAAAGGATCATCATCATTTTTACGTGCCAAAGGAGACACTTCTGTCGGGTATTGCGTGATAAATGTCGGTGCCATTAAATTACTTTCAACTGTTTTTTCGAAGATTTCTATCTGGACCTTGCCTAGACCATAACTGTCTTCAAGAGGAATATTGAGCTTTTCGGCAATGGCTCGTGCTGAATCTAGCGACTGTAACTCCTCCAGTGAAATTGAATCATTAAATTTTAAGATTGATTCGAGCACGGTCATTCTTTCAAATGGTTGGCCCAAGTCATAAGTTTCATCCTGATAAGTAACTTGATGACTACCACAAACTTCCATTGCTAAGTTACGTAACATATCTTCCGTCAAATTCATTAAATCTTCGTAATCAGAATAAGCCTGATAAAACTCAATCATGGTAAATTCAGGGTTATGTCTTGGTGATAAACCTTCATTACGAAAACTACGATTTATTTCAAAGACTTTTTCAAAGCCACCGACAACCAAACGTTTTAAATACAATTCCGGCGCAATACGTAAGAACAACTCCATATCCAGACTATTATGATGCGTGGTAAACGGACGCGCGGTTGCACCGCCAGGAATGACGTGCATCATGGGTGTTTCGACTTCGATATACTTTTCATTTTTTAAATAAGAACGGATATAGTCGATAACCTGTGAGCGAAGCTTAAATGTATCACGCGTTTCTTCGTTCATTATCAAGTCAACATAACGTTGACGATAGCGCGTTTCTTGATCTGTCAGACCATGAAATTTCTCAGGAAGTGGTTGCAATGATTTTGTTAATAACGAAATGGAATCGACATGGATACTTAATTCACCTTTATTAGTTTTCATTACTGTGCCTGTTGCCGCAATAATGTCACCCACATCCCATTTTTTAAAACCGTCGTTATAAACGCCTTCCGCTAAATCATCACGACGTATATAAAGTTGAATCTTACCAGACATATCTTGTATATGTGCAAACGATGCTTTACCCATAATACGTCGGCTCATAATACGACCGGCTACAGCTACTTTTTCTGATGCCTGTTCAAGTTCTTCCTTGCTCTGTTCGCTATACTTTTCGAGTAAATCAGCAGCCAGTGAATCACGTTTAAAGTCATTTTTAAACGCATTGCCTGCTTTACGCAGCTCCTGAAGTTGTTGTCTGCGTTGCGCGATTAGATCGTTATCATTCTGGTTTTCATTTTCTTCACTCATAAAACTTTATCTTGTTCACTTTAATTTATAATTTTCCTGATATTAACAGATATGCAGGACTGTGTGACTTTATATCACAGCCCACTTTTTAAACTGGCTTCAATAAACTTATCCAAATCACCATCAAGTACAGCTTGTGTATTTCCTGTTTCGACACCCGTTCTTAAGTCTTTAATACGTGATTGGTCGAGTACATACGATCGTATTTGACTACCCCAACCTATATCTGCTTTAGAGTCTTCCATTTGCTGCTTCTCTGAATTCAGTTTTTGCATTTCAAGCTCGTACAGTTTCGCACGTAATTGCTTCATCGCATGATCTTTATTCTTATGTTGCGATCGATCATTCTGACATTGTGCAACGATACCTGTCGGGATATGCGTTAATCTAACAGCGGAATCTGTTTTATTAACGTGTTGTCCACCTGCGCCGCTGGCTCGATAAGTATCAATTCGAATATCAGCCGGATTAATATCGATTTCTATATTGTCATCAATTTCCGGAGAAACGAAAACCGAGGCAAACGAAGTATGGCGTCGATTACATGAATCAAACTGCGATTTTCTTACCAATCGGTGTACGCCTGTCTCTGTGCGCAACCAACCGAACGCATGATCACCGGTATATTGAATCGTCGCACTTTTAATACCGGCTACTTCGCCTGCTGAAACTTCGATTAACTCCGTTTTAAAGCCATGCTGTTCACCCCAGCGTAAATACATACGTAATAACATATCGGCCCAATCCTGTGCTTCGGTGCCACCGGAACCAGATTGAATATCAAGAAAGGCATTGTTTTGATCCATTTCACCGGAAAACATACGGCAAAACTCAAGTTTGACAAGCTGTTCTTCATTCGCATCAAGATCTTCTGCAACAACAGAAATGGTATCTTTATCATCTTCTTCTGCAGCCAGATTTAATAAATCGATGGAATCCGTAAAAGACCCTTCTAATGACGTTATGGTCTGGACAACATTCTCCAGATCGACACGTTCTTTACCCAGTTGCTGTGCCTTCTCCGGATTATCCCAGACATCGGGTTGTTCCAGTTCTCGCGAAACTTCTATCAGACGTTCAGATTTTTCCTCGTATTCAAAGATACCCCCTTAGCGACTTAACACGCTCTTGCATATCTGAAATTTTGCTAAGTAATGGACTGATTTCGAGCATTTTTATAAGCCTGATAGATAAAAAACGCGCATTCTACTATAGGCAAA
>JBELBG010000282.1:0-2618 GCA_042095435.1 Thiotrichaceae bacterium
ATTTTACCTGTCATGCTGAAGGTTCTGTTTTAATCGAATTCGGGAATACCAAGGTAATCTGTAATGCTAGTTTTGATGCAGGTGTGCCCGGGTTTCTTCGTGGTAAAGGTACAGGTTGGGTCACGGGTGAATACGGGATGTTGCCGCGCTCAACCGGTTCGCGCATGCGTCGTGAATCGACGCAGGGCAAACAGGGTGGAAGAACCATGGAAATACAACGTCTAATCGGTCGCTCTTTAAGAGCGGTTATCGATATGGATGCACTTGGTGAAAATACGATAGTACTTGATTGTGATGTTATACAGGCTGATGGTGGCACGCGTACCGCTTCTATTACTGGAGCCTATGTCGCTTTGGTTGACGCTATTAATAAAGCTAAAGCGGATGGGTTAATTGAATCCGATCCAATTAAAGGCATGATTGCTTCAATTTCAGTGGGTATTTTTGATGGAATGCCTGTATTAGATCTGGATTATGCGGAAGACTCTAACGCTGAAACAGATATGAATGTTGTGATGAATGATGAGAACCATTTTATTGAAGTGCAGGGTACCGCAGAAGGCCACGCATTTTCAGCAGATGAATTAAACAGCATGTTAGCTTTGGCGCAGAAAGGCATCAGTGAATTGTTTGAACACCAAAAAAAGGCTTTAGACAGTTAAGGATAATCAGCTTGATAAAAGATAAACAAGTCGTACTTGCCAGTAATAACAAAGGTAAAGTAAGAGAAATAAACGCCGTACTTGAAGAACTCTCTATCAAGGTTACGCCGCAATCTGAATTTAATGTCGAAGAAGCTGAAGAAACAGGGTTGAGTTTTGTTGAAAATGCCCTAATTAAGGCGCGAAATGCTGCAGAACATACTAATCATCCTGTTATAGCCGATGACTCTGGTATTGAAGTGCCTGCACTGGATGGACGGCCTGGAATTTATTCTGCTCGTTATGCCGGCGTCGGTGCCAGTGATGAAGAGAATCTGAACAAGTTAATTAACGATATAAAAGACTTGTCGGAAGAAGATCGAATGGCGCAATTTGTTTGCGTAATGGTCTACATGAGGCATGCGAATGATCCAATACCTGTTATTAGTCAGGGAATCTGGAAAGGAACATTGCTAAGCAAACCTAGAGGCAAAAATGGTTTTGGTTATGATCCCATTTTTTTTGTGCCGACACATGATTGTTGTTCTGCAGAATTATCGCCAGAAGTAAAAAACCAAATAAGTCATCGAGGACAGGCGTTAAGACAATTAGTGAAACTGATGTATGAGGAAGGTTAAGTTTCTATTTGAGCCGGGAGAGCATCTTAAATAGAAAGAAGTAATCCAGATAATGACATCCTTATTAACATTAAACGAAAACCCGCCGCTTTCTCTTTATATACACCTGCCCTGGTGTGTGAAGAAATGCCCCTATTGTGATTTCAATTCACATGAAGTTGCTACAGCCAACGACGAAGAACAGGTCTATGTTGAAGCCTTGATCAGTGATCTGGAAACAGAGCTTCCACGAATCTGGGGAAGAACAATCAGCAGTGTTTTCATTGGCGGTGGAACCCCCAGTTTATTTTCGGCAAACTCGATTGAAAACTTGATGAGCGGATTACGTGCAAGATTAAATATTCATCCGGAAATAGAAGTGACAATGGAAGCGAACCCAGGAACTGCCGAAGCTGAGAAGTTTAAAGCATACAGGGAAGCAGGTGTTAATCGCTTATCGATAGGTGTTCAAAGTTTTAATGATAGCTATTTAAAATCATTGGGACGCATCCATGATTCAAAAGAAGCGTTACGAGCAATTGAATTGGCTAAAGAAGCCGGATTTGAAAATTTTAATATTGATTTGATGTTCGCTTTGCCGGAACAGAATAGTGTTGATTGTTTATCTGATTTGCAAATTGCAGTTGAACAATCTCCGACGCATATTTCCTGGTATCAATTAACCATAGAACCGAATACCGTTTTTTATTCAAAGCCACCAGTCGTTCCTGATGATGACAATATTTCTATTATGCAGGAACAAGGTCAATCCTATCTAGAAAGTGAAGGTTATATGCAATATGAAATATCGGCTTATGCAAAACATAAATATGTTTCTTTACATAATACGAATTATTGGCAGTTTGGAGACTATCTGGGTATTGGCGCGGGCGCGCACGGGAAAATTACTAATGTAGCGGAAGGTAATATTACACGCTTTAGTCGACATAAAATGCCTAAACGTTATATTGAACTCGCGGGTAGCAATGCTGTTATAACTGAGACAAGAAAGTTAAATCGTAATGACTTAGCATTAGAATTCATGATGAATGCTTTACGCTTGAAAGAGGGTGTTGATGCCGGGTTGTTTTTAAGACGAACAGGATTGCCATTAAGCATAATAGAAAAAGAATTAATGCAGGCTGTCGACCATGGCTTACTTGATTGGCAGATAGATAGAATGAAACCAACAAACACTGGCCAACGATATTTGAATGAGTTGCTCGAAATGTTTATGAGACAGTAGTGAATTTGCGACAATTAGCGTTTGCTGTCTTGTTTACTAATGAACATACAGGCAGTATATCAACCTGATGTCTTTGTTGTTTTGTCTTACAAACGCCAATGCTAAAGCGACAGG
>JBELBG010000283.1:0-2616 GCA_042095435.1 Thiotrichaceae bacterium
CACCAACAACAAGACCATCTGCCTTACTATCAAAAGGAGAACAACGACCTGATTTTGAAATCGCATTTAGTTGAGAGAATCCACTCTGTGTATACAAACAATCTGGTCGTGATAATCCACCGGCCAACATAACGTCAGTACGTCCGGCTATAAGTTCATCAATGGCATACTTCAAAGAATAAAGAGAAGAGGAACAAGCAGCATCTAAAGTATAAGCTCCTGCACCAAAACCTAAAGCTTTTGCTAATAAACCTCCAGGCAAACCCGCTACATATCGGTTTAATGGTTCAATTTTTTCTTTATGACTATCAGTACTGATATTTAATTGGGATTCAAATAGTTTTTTGAACAATTCATCGCTTAACAATGATGAAGATTCCGTTGGCAATGCAATATTGCCAATCACAACGCCAACACGTTCTTTATTCACAATTTCTGTATTAGCATCATTCCATGCATCACGACCTGCATGTAATAAAATTTGATACATGGGATCCAAACGTTGAAGCAATGCTTTGTCGATATTGAAACTTTCAGCATTAAACTCAAAGTCTTGAATTAAACAAGCTCGACGTGAATTAACTTTATCCGGAGATAATTTGCTTGAATAAAGTTCATTTGCTTGTACACGCCAACGATCCGCTACAACATCAATTGCCGTATCTTTGGCATTGACTATGTTTCGCCAAAATTCTTCTAGGTCACGCGCACCAGGAAAGACGCCACCTATACCAACAATAGCTATTTGTTCAGTCATTTTAACGCAACTATCTAAATCACTTCTTGATTTAAACTATTTTTACTGAATGCTGCTTGCAATGACTTATCTCGAACGCATTCATAATCGTCTATTAACGCGATTAACTCGCCTTTATTGTCAAGAAACTCTATTGCGGCATTAGCACGATGATCAGTATATTCATTTACTACTGTATTTATTTTTACAACATTTTTTGGGAAACTTCTTTTGTATTGGCGGTATGAAGCTATAGCTGTTGGTAATGATCCAATACCACCTTCTTCGAAGCTCCAAAGAATCATTATTTGAAAAACAGAATCCATCATTAAAGGATCAGTTAACCAATTTGAGCGAATCGCTTGTTTCATCCAACTTGAAGGCTGTGGTGCAGGTTTGACAGTAGCAACAACACCTTTATTACTACAAGCTATAACTTCATCTATGCCTTGCAAGTCCCGTCCATGAAACAACAAACCATTATTATAATATTCCACTTGTTGGTATTTATATTCACCTGACACTTCTTTTAACTGCGGTAAAACATTCGTTTCATAACTGTCAGCCAAAACCATAACAGCACTCGCATGCAACATTTCCTCTGATCGCAATTCAACAGGAACAAAAGAAACATCTGCTTGATGTATTGTTTCACCTGCAAGAATTTTTAAACTAATAGATTCCTCTGTATTTAAAGTAACTCCTTTTAACACTCTAAAATTATCAAACCCATGAAATTGCATTCCAGGGTTTAGATGTAAAGCCCCATGAGCAAACCATTCAATAATAAGTGCAACAGGTAGTACTGCCTGTCCATTCATGACATGTGATTTTAGAAACGGATGTGTTTCAACTGTAAGTTCTCGCTCAAACGAAACAGACATTTCAGTATTTTTCGATGACGGTGCTTCATAATTATTCTTATTTAATGGAATTTTTTCTAAAAGACTTTCTGCTTCACCTAAAACAACTGTTTCAACGGGCCCATCAGACTCGATTTCATTTATTAAATATTCAGCACCAGCATTCAGACCAATAACACCGACACCTTCTTCTTTAAACAGTTTCTTCAATGCTGGCGTCACCATGCCACCATCCCACGGCCCCCAATTAACAGAAAGGACTTTACAGTCTTTTCTCTTTTGATTTTCCAATGCTGCCTGCTTATTTAAAATTTCATTTGCAGAGGCATAGTCAACCTGACCTTTTCGTCCTAACCTGGCTGTTGTTGACGAGAAAAACAGCATTAATTTCAAATTATCACTTTCCGTTGCCGATAATAGATTCTGCAGACCTTCTACTTTAGTAGAATAAACACGATTAAATTGTTCTTCTGTTTTATCTTCTATGAACTTATCGGCCAGCACACCGGCTGCATGTACAAAACCTGATACATTACCTAGTTCAATTCTTGCCAAATCAATTGCTGTCATCAATGCACTCGCATCTGTCACATCAACAGAAGCATATTGAGCATTCGCACCAGTTTTACTGATTCGATGTAATGTCGTCCTAACTTCACGGTTAGCCAATATAGACTGATATTGTTTTTGCAGATTAGTCGGAGTGAGCTTCTTTTCCGTGTGTTCCATTATCGCTTTTTTAATCGCAGCTTCATCAGTTAACCCGGCTAACCAGTTCGGTTCATCTTCCGGTTCAGAACTACGCCCGAGTAATAAAAGTTTACATTGATACGTTTCTGCTAATTTAACAGCGACTTCGGCAGTGACACCGCGCGCACCACCGGTAATCACAATAAAATCATCTTTATTTAATCTTGATGTTTTTTCTGATGAAATTTCTTCATCAACTAATACAAGTTGTTTTAGATTATCTGTTACAGCGACTTCTAGTGGACCTTGCAGAAACAGCGCTTGCTC
>JBELBG010000284.1:0-2590 GCA_042095435.1 Thiotrichaceae bacterium
CGCCAGGTCAGCCCAATCATGCTTTGGCAGACTTTGTTGCTCCGGAAGAAACGCACGTTAAAGATTATATTGGTGCTTTTGCTTGTGCAACGGGCTTTGGTATGGAAGACAGAATTAAAGCTTTTGAAGATGATCATGATGATTACAGTTCTATCATGTTGAAAGCACTAGCTGATCGTTTTGCTGAAGCCTTTGCAGAGCGATTACATCAACGCGTAAGAACTGAGTTATGGGATTACAATAATGATGATGGCTTAGATAATGACGCACTTATAGCAGAAAAATACCAAGGCATACGCCCTGCTCCGGGTTATCCTGCTTGCCCGGATCACACTGAAAAAGCCAAGTTATGGAAATTACTTGATGTAGAAAACAAGACAGGCATTACATTAACAGATTCGTATGCTATGTATCCGACAGCCGCTGTTTCAGGTTGGTATTTTTCGCATTCCAAATCACGTTATTTTGGTTTGGGAAATATTAATAGGGACCAGGTTGAGGATTATGCACAACGGAAAGGACTTTCATTACAGGAGATGGAACGTTGGCTTGCGCCTAACTTAGGTTATGACACATAAATGTGTAAGCGCCTTGGAGGATATGGCTACACGGGTGCGTAAGAGCTGTAGATTTTGAAATATAGTTAATCGGTTTTAACTGTGCCGCCATGGAAGTTTTTTAGATTAATACTTATTTCATTACATTCAGCTTCACTGAGATAATAGCCGCCACGACTATTTTCATGCATAAGATCTTTTTCTACTTTACCTTCATGGGCATTTTTTCTGTGTATTAATAAATGCCCCAATTCATGCGCTAATCTATATTCAAAATGATTGGAGTTATAAGTTAATATAATTGCGTGGCCTTTGCCCTCTGTTGTCCTGGGAAACAATCTAGATGACAGTGCCGCTCCACCACGTTCAGTTAAACGACCATTCCTTTCGACTTCCTTTATACTCATTGATGGTGTTTTTGATGCCGGAATAACATAAACATCAAGACATTGATTCTCAGGTGCTCGATATCGATTTAATAAGTTCTTTATTTCTACCGATGTGTTTTGTGCTTCAAGGTCATTCCAAAGAATCATTTCCCCTCTTTTCCAGCTAGCCGCGCTCGCTATATCAATGGCATCGTATTGCTTAACTCTTTCTCTATCTTTAATTAACAATTTATTACTGTCCACCTCAAACTCTTCCATTTTTTGCATGATTAGGTGAGTTTCATTTTGTATCATTTTTTCCAGGCTTTTATTTCTAGCGTAGCTTTCAAAAAGCTTTAACTTAGCCAGAGCTAACTCAGCGTAAACTACGTGCCTTATCGGTTGATATTCAAGAAATGAATAATGTTTTAAATTTTTATTTTTTTCTATTATCTCTGTTATTTTTTGCAATGACTTCAAACTTTCCTGGGTTTTAAGCAGGTAAAAATTCTCCAAATTACCTGCTTCACCGAAATCCAGTGGCTGACTCAACAAAAGCGCACTTTGCCAATCAACTCTTTTTATTATTCCTTTTTTAACATCTACTGTTGGACAGTTTTGTTCCTTATTTTTTTCAAAAGCTAATTGCGTTCGAGCAAATTGATTAAATAGTATTTTTTTCTGTTTTTCATAAACTTTTTGCTCTGAGTGCTTGCCCGTGCTTTTTGTAATAATGTAAGAGTTAAAACAAAGCTGCTTATTTTTAATTTCAGAAAACGCAAAAACAGGAAAACATAATATAGAGAATAAAACTAAAAACATCAGGTCTTTACTGAACATCTTGGTAATTTTATATTAATTATTATTTTGCGAAAAAATCAATGTTTCCTATCTATAGAATATAGCAAACCAACAGATAAACTGAGAGAATAAATATTAAATTAAATTTAGCAATAATATTTAGGTTTTCCTGAGGGCATCTTTATGAAATACGACAACATACTAGAAACAATAGGTAATACACCCCATGTTCGAATTAATAAGCTATTTCGCGATGACATAGAAGTCTGGATGAAAAACGAAAGTTTTAACCCCTGCAGTAGCATTAAAGATCGAATTGCCAAAGCAATGATAGAAGATGCTGAAGCAAAAGGATTGCTTAATAAAGACACGACTATTATTGAACCGACCTCAGGTAACACCGGTATTGGCCTAGCACTGGTTGCAGCAGTAAAAGGATATAAATTAATTTTAACAATGCCAGAGTCAATGTCGATTGAACGTCGTAAATTAATGAAAGCTTTAGGCGCTGAGTTGGTTCTAACACCGAAAGAATTGGGCATGGGGGGAACAATAGCAAAGGCCAAGGAGTTATTGGAAGAAACTGAAAATGCTTGGATGCCACAACAGTTTCAAAATCCTGCTAATGTACAAGTACACAGAGACACTACTGCACAGGAAATTATTGTTGACTTTCCTGACGGCATTGATTATATGATTACTGGGGTTGGCACTGGCGGTCATATCACTGGATGTGCTGAGGTGTTAAAAGAAAAATTTCCACAGCTAAAGGTTCTTGCTGTAGAACCGGAAAAGTCTCCCGTTATTAGTGGCGGAGAAAAAGGTTTGCATCGACTTCAAGGTATCGGCGCAGGCTTTATTCCT
>JBELBG010000285.1:0-2579 GCA_042095435.1 Thiotrichaceae bacterium
ATACAACCCATAGGCTGGAAGCACATGAGGGTGCCGAGCAGGGCACCGACGAGGGAGACGAGGTCGCCGAAAACAGGGACGGCGGAGGCGATGATGTAGGCCACCATGGCCGTGCCGAAGGTGCAGCCGATCCAGGTTGCCCAGTGGACGAAGGAGTTGGAGACGAGGTGCTTGGAGCCGCGCAGAATGCGGACGAAGATGTATTTGGCGGGGAACTGGAGAACGTTAGCATTGATTCGCTAGCTGATCTTCAGGTTGCAGTAGCATAACCGGAGAATACTGATGAGCAAGTGGAAACAGCTTAACTCTTCAGTACAACGGACGGCCCAGCTTGTACTGGGCCTGTCCATTGTTACTAATATAGCGATGCTCGCTTTACCTTTATATAGTTTACAAATCTTTGATCGTGTTTTAACAAGTTCAAGTATTGAAACACTATGGATGTTACTTGTTGGTGTAGCCATTATCGGTATCGCAGGCATGTGTTTTGAACATTTACGACGAAATGCGATGACGGAACTCAGTTATTATCTCGATGAGGTGATTTTTCCAGTAATTGTCGAGAAAATTAACAAGCCGACTTTCAAATCAAATAAAAATGAAATTATTGAAGAATATAATTTTAGCCAAAAGCAAATTCAAAGTGGATCTGCATTAATATTTTTCGATGCTATTTTAATGCCTTTATTTATTTTTATCTCATGGCTTATTCACCCTCTTCTTGGTTTGTTTACAGTTGCTATCAATGTCTTATTGATCGCGATGTCATGGATTAAATATAAATGGCAATTACCGGTTCAATCTGATTCTCACAAAGATAGAAGCAATCAACAATTATTAATGTTATCGAATTTGAGTGCGCTTAAATGGCTAAACATGACGTATAACCATGAGAATTGGCTTAAAAACAAAAAAAGACAATGGCAAGTACACACAACGACATCACGTCGTCAGGGTATATTGGTCTCGGTCATTGCGAATCTAAATCAAGTTGTCCGTTGGTTGGCACAGGCAGGATTACCCACTCTTGGTGCTATTTTATTGTTATCGAATGAAATAACGACAGGTGCATTTATCGCCGGTTTGATTATTGGAGGTAAGGCCTATATGCCTGTGGAAGCTCTGATTTCTAATTTGGAAGCAATAAAAAAGATAAAGCACTTTTTTCATAGAATTAAACCTATATTAGATATTGATAATAATGATCAGCCTGGATTTCAAGCAGAACTTAATGGTCATGTATCAATGAATAAAATATCGTTGACCGAAGATTCAGACAACTCTGCAAACACATTTAGCTTGATTGCAAAACCGGGTGAAACAGTTGCTATAGTCGGCTCATCTGGTGCCGGGCAAGATGTGATTATACGCAGGTTAATGAGTTCTGAGGAAGCGACTAATGGCATCGTTACGATTGATGATGTTCGACTGGAAGATTGGGACAGTTCTGTGCTGGCGAAATCGATAGGCTTTATCAGCGGTTCTATCCAGTTACCAGAAACTGAAATCATGTCTCTGATTACTTCATTTGGCAAAGTATCGAAGACTACCGCAATTGCTGCAGCTGAAAGAACCGGACTGAACAAAAAATTAATTCAGCTTTCTCTTTCATACGATGACATGTTCAAATTGGATATAGAAAATCCTTCACAACACCAAAATCTGAAACAACTGATAGCTGTCACATCTGCTGTCGCTCTTGACCCGCAAATTTACGTTATGGAAAACCCGGAGGGTCATCTCGATATGGAATCAATGACTCTGCTGCGTAAGTTAATAATCGATGAAAAGGCAGCGAATAAGACCATCGTTTTAACTACCCAGAGTAGAACTCTACTACAACAGGCAGAAAATATGATTTTACTTAATCAGGGTAAAACTATTTTTAATGGTAAACCGACTGAGTTTGAAACAATTAACAACTCCGTTCAGCAACATAATAATGTCGGCGATATACAACGGAGTGAAGCTGCAAACCATGCCTCATTAAACCAATATGCAGGAATCTAATTATGAAACAGACAGATAAAAATATTATTTCATTAAAAAGAAATATTTTGTTGGCAGTGTTTTTTCTAATGTTGTCATTCGTACTACTTTCAACATGGGCCAGCCTTGCGCCACTTGAAAGCGCATCTGTTGCTCCAGGATTTGTTAGAGCTCAGAGTCTAAATAAAAAAGTAGAACATTTCTTTGGAGGTAAGGTTAATACTATTAGCGTAGAAGATGGTGACTTTGTACAACAAGGAGATATTTTGATTAGTCTTGATAATAGTGAAAATAAAACAGCACTAACTGCAAAGCTAAATGAGTATCTGATTGCTCTGGCTCAGCGCGATATTGCTGATATTATGCTGAATGCAAATGATAAAACTTATTTTTCAAAAGATACATTTGCGTTGGCAAAAAAACTGAATAATATAAATATTCTAAATACTCAGGAAGATAACCTCGAAACGACACGCCAAGTAAGGAGTGATAAAGAACAAGTACTACGATCAAAAAGCAAGCAAATTGAATCAGTTATACAATCGGAATACAAAAAGCTTGCCTCACTTGGTAAGCAAGTTGAGTTATCT
>JBELBG010000286.1:0-2082 GCA_042095435.1 Thiotrichaceae bacterium
CTCAGTGTTGGTCTTGCTTATCGCACTGTATTCTAGCCAATCTTAGCGCTCTATATTATTGATAAACTTATTATGGCCAATTTCCCCAGTACTGTTTCTGAATTACGTGCTGACAATCTGAGTTATGAAATTAATGACAAATTAATACTCGATGGTATTAGTTTTTCTGTCAACTCGGGGCAAATTCTGTTTATTGAAGGCAGTAATGGTAGTGGCAAAACCACGTTGCTGCGAATCCTTTCCGGGTTAATGCAGGCTGACGAAGGGAGCGTTAGCTGGAACGGTAATGATATAGAAGAAGAACGCATTGAATATAACCTGTATATGACCTATATCGGTCATAGCACCGGGGTTAAATCTGAATTAAGCACATTGGAAAACATTAATTTCTTCTCTGCTTTGTCAGGTTTGAACAGAAACAATGATCCTGTCACCGCGATGAACTGGGGCGGACTAAAAGCATATCAAGATACACCAGGACGTCATCTATCCTACGGGCAACAGCGACGTATTGCTTTAACACGATTATTGATGGAACCATCACGATTATGGATATTAGACGAACCTTTTGCCGGGCTCGACAAAAATATGATCGCTGATCTACGCATGCGCTTCATTGAGCATGCTAATAATGGCGGTTTATTGATACTGACCAGCCATCAACACATTGAATTTGAACAAGTGGATACAAAATGTATTCACTTGGGTAAATAACTAATGAGTTACCGCAAACTTTTTCTGGCTATGTTGGTTCGTGATCTGCGAATCGCTTTTCGACATCGTGCCGAAATTATGTTGCCCGTAATCTTTTTTGTCGTCGTCGTCAGTTTGTTTCCATTGGCGATCAGTCCTGATCCGGAAGTATTGAGCAGCATCGGCCCCGGTGTAATCTGGGTCGCCGCCCTGTTATCGATTTTGTTATCACTACAAAGCCTGTTTCGTTCTGACTATAACGATGGCTCCATGGAGCAAATTTTATTGAGTCCATATCCCGGTTCATTATTGATGTTGGCGCGAATTATTGCACAATGGTGTGTAACTGGTTTACCCCTGATTATTATTTCACCTCTGCTAGGACTGCTGTTACACCTTAATGCAGATGTGATTTGGGTTTTGTTTATTTCATTATTACTGGGTGTGCCTTATTTGAATATGGTTGGTGCTATTGGCGTATCATTGACTATTGGCCTAAGACAAGCCGGTGCCTTGTTATCATTGCTGGTCTTACCTTTGTATGTCCCAGTGTTGATTTTTGGCAGTAATGCCGTCATCTCGGCAGCGAACGATTTGCCTTATAATGGTCAATTATTATGGTTGGCTACGTTGTTGGTAATGGCAACGACATTGAGTCCGTTTGTTATTAGCTATGCCCTTAGAGTATCTTGTAGTTATAGATAGGATTTAAATACATCTTTAAAATCCTGGAGAAGAATAAAAGACATGTCCGTTAGAGATAAAACTTGGTTGTGGTTCCATCGTATGGCATCACCCGCCTATTTTTACAAATTGGCAGGACAAGTATTACCCTGGTGTATAGTTGCCACAGCTATATTAATGATTGCTGGCCTTATTGGCGGTCTAGTATTCGCGCCAGCTGATTATCAACAAGGTGACGGTTTTCGGATCATCTATGTACATGTTCCTTCTGCCTGGATGTCGATGTTTGTTTATATGGTTATGGCTGTGAACAGTGCTATTTTTCTTATTTGGAAGATAAAGCTCTCTGATATTGTTGCTCGTTCAAGTGCTGTGATTGGTGCGTCATTCACCTTTTTGGCACTGGTCACGGGATCGATCTGGGGAAAACCAATGTGGGGCACCTGGTGGGTATGGGATGCGCGTTTAACTTCTGAGCTAATTTTATTGTTTTTATATCTAGGTTATATCGGTCTACGTTCAGCCATTGATGACAAGCGTGTTGCTGGGAAAACGGCTTCTATCCTTGCCTTAGTTGGTGCAATTAACATTCCCATCATTCATTATTCTGTTATATGGTGGAATACCTTGCACCAGGCGCCCAGCGTCTCCAAGTTTGATAACCCGTCAATAGAAATGAGTATGCTGTTACCTTTATTATGTATG
>JBELBG010000286.1:2092-2573 GCA_042095435.1 Thiotrichaceae bacterium
GTTTAAGTTATTTTATATCTGTGTGCTTTTAATCAATTCACGAACTGAACTGATGGAACAAGAAAAACGTAGTCAATGGGTTAAAGAAATGGTGACAACATCATGATCGAATTTTTAAAAATGGGTGGTTATGCGGAATACGTTTGGTCATCTTATGCCATTGTCAGCGTCGTTATGTTTATGAATGCCTATTCTTCCTGGCAGCGCTATCAAGCAACAAAGAAACGTCTTAAACGATTACATACTGAAGACAATAACAATGACTCCTAAACAAAAACAACGTTTTATTTCGGTTGGCATGTTGATACTTGGTATTAGTGCTGGTATTGGTTTGGTATTACTGGCTCTGAATGAAAACATTAATCTATTTTTTACACCTACACAGGTGGCTGACGGCGAAGTTCCTCCGGAGCAACGATTTCGTATTGGTGGCATGGTGACATTGAACAGTGTGGAAAAAGTTGATGGCGAACTTACTGTT
>JBELBG010000287.1:0-2559 GCA_042095435.1 Thiotrichaceae bacterium
CGCCGGAGGTGGTGAACAAGAGTCAGTTTGTTTTGGTCATCCATCAGGTACTTTGAGAGTGGGCGCAGAAGCTGCCTTGGTAGAAGGAGATTGGAAAGCCAACAAGGTGATTATGAGCCGCAGTGCACGAAAACTGATGGAGGGCTATGTGTTCGTTCCTGGAGATGTTTTCTAAACTTCAACTTAAATAGGTAATCAACTATGTCTTCTTATCAAACAACTTATCAACGTTCTTTGGATGACCCTGAAAGTTTTTGGTCAGAAGCTGCAAAGGATATCGATTGGGATGTCCTTTTTTCAAAAGTACTCGATGATTCCAACAAGCCTTTTTATCATTGGTTTGCTAATGGCAAGCTAAATACCTGCTTTAATGCATTGGATCGACACGTTGAGAATGGACGTGCCGATCAGGTCGCATTAATCTATGACAGTCCGGTCACAGACACCGTCAAACAATTTAGCTATCGTGAATTGCGCGATTTAACAGCTGTCTTTGCTGGCGCATTAGTAAAGCAAGGCGTAGAGAAAGGGGACCGTGTCCTTATCTATATGCCCATGGTACCGGAAGCGGTGATTGCCATGTTGGCGTGCGCCCGTATCGGCGCTATTCATTCTGTCGTGTTTGGTGGCTTTGCTGCGAATGAACTGGCAACACGCATTGATGATGCCAAGCCAAAGGTCATTGTCTCAGCTTCCTGCGGGATAGAAGTTAACAAGATAATTGAATACAAACCGTTATTAGATGCAGCGCTCAATGCTGCAACTCATAAGCTTGATAGTTGTATTATCTTACAGCGTCAACAGTGTCAGGCCGAGTTAATTCCGGAACGTGATATTGATTGGCAAGGTGCTGTCAATCAAGCTGAACCAGTCGATTGTATTAGTGTATTGGCTACTGATCCTTTATATATATTATATACATCAGGTACCACAGGCATGCCTAAAGGAGTGGTACGTGATAACGGTGGTCATGCCGTTGCCTTAAAATGGTCGATGAAACATATTTATAACATCGAACCAGGAGAAGTTTTTTGGGCTGCGTCTGATGTCGGCTGGGTTGTCGGTCATTCTTATATTTGTTATGCGCCTTTATTACATGGTTGTACTTCTATTCTTTATGAAGGCAAGCCTGTCGGTACGCCTGATGCGGGTGCATTTTGGCGTGTAATCGAACAATATAAAGTAAAGGCACTTTTTACTGCACCTACAGCGTTCCGTGCAATCAAACGCGATGACCCGGAAGGGAGTTTGATTAATGATTATGATCTGTCTTCACTACAGACTTTGTTTCTTGCTGGAGAACGTAGCGACCCGGATACATTGGAATGGGCTGAAACCAAATTAAACGTTGCTGCAATTGATCATTGGTGGCAAACGGAAACCGGTTGGGGGATCACAGCGAATTGTATGGGGTTAGAACAAGTACCAGTTAAATATGGCTCGACAGCCAGGCCGGTTCCCGGATTTAATCTTAAGGTGTTAGATGAAACGGGTAATGAATTGGGACAAGGGGAGATGGGTAAATTGGCATTAAAATTACCTTTACCACCTAGTTGCCTATTAACGTTATGGAATCAGGACGAACAGTTTATCGAATCTTATTTGAAGGAACATGATGGTTATTACATGACCTGGGATGCAGGCTATATAGATGAAGAAGGTGATGTTTGGGTCATGAGTCGCTTGGGTGACGTGATTAATGTGGCTGGTCATCGTTTATCAACAGGTGGTATGGAAGAGGTTTTATCGGCACACACTGATGTCGCTGAATGTGCCGTGATAGGTGTTGCCGATGATCTAAAAGGGCAGTTACCTTTGGGCTTGGTCGTCTTAAATAGTGGTGTGACACGTAATGAAGCAAGTATTATCAAAGAGCTAATTGAAAAAGTACGTAATGAAATTGGTCCAGTTGCGGCATTTAAATTGGTGATAATTGTGAAACGTTTACCCAAAACTCGGTCTGGCAAAATCCTGCGCGGCACGATGAAAAAGATTGCCGATGGCGAAAGTTATAAAATGCCAGCAACAATTGATGATCCGGTTATTTTGAATGAGATTAGCGATGCTTTACTCGATTTGGGTTATCCAAATTAACTCGAGCAAAAGCAAACTTTAAAGTCTCTTAAAAGTATTAGCTGGCTATCGGCTCTGTTCGATCATACTTAGCAGTTGGTGTGATCGGCATCTCAGTCCGATAAAGAACCTGCTTCAATGAAAAACTGGACTGGATGTTATCCACGCAAGGTATAGTGGTAATTTTATCGAGTAAAAACTGCTCGTAACTTTCCATGTCTGGCATGATGACACGTAGCAGATAGTCAGAATTACCCGTCATCAGGTAACACTCCATTACTTCTTCATAGTTTCTGATATGCGATTCGAACTCTTCAAGGGTATTACGGCCCTGACTGCGCAGGCTAACAGTGATAAACACACTGATTGGCAGTCCGACCAGAATTGGATCAATAATGCCAACATAGCGTTTGATCACACCATTTTTTTCCAGTGTCTTAACGCGACGTAAACACGGAGAGGGCGATAAACCGAGATGATCTGCAA
>JBELBG010000288.1:0-2544 GCA_042095435.1 Thiotrichaceae bacterium
GAATGGATTAGTAAAACAGGTCTATTCATCCGAAACACGACCGTGGATGCAGGGCGCACGTTTAACGAGCTGGGAATTACAACAGGATAATATTCCGGTAAAACTGGTGATCGATTCTTATGTTTCTAGCTTAATGAAAAGCGGTGAAATAGATTGGTTGATTGTTGGTTCTGATCGTATTGCTGCGAATGGTGATGTGGCTAATAAAATCGGTACATATTCGCATGCGGTTTCGGCAAAACATCATGGTGTGAAGGTGATGGTTGTTGCGCCGTTCTCAACAGTTGATATGCAAATTAAGTCTGGTGATGACATTCCGATTGAATATCGAGATGCTGAAGAAATCACTGATTTTAACGGTGTAAAAGTCGCGCCAAATGACATGCAAGCAGTCAATCCAGCCTTTGATGTGACGCCTGCAAATTTGGTCGATGTTATTGTTACTGAAAAGGGAATTGTGCAGCAGCCAGACGTTGAAAAAATGCTTGCAAAATTTGGCCAAATATAACCTAAAATCAGCGACTTAAAAGAAAGAAAAAAGTAGGGAAAATGACTGTTATATGCTAGAATTCAGTCTTTCAAAAATATAAGAAATTAAGGCGTTTTTTACCCCCTTTTCCAGCAATAATTTATGTCAGAAAACGAAACTGAGTCGGGCTTCGCGCGCGACCTCTCTAATGTCAATATAGAAGACGAAATGCGGCAGTCCTACATGGATTACGCAATGAGCGTCATCGTTGGGCGTGCTCTTCCGGATGTTCGAGATGGTCTAAAACCTGTTCATCGTCGTGTGTTATATGCGATGAAAGAAATGGGTAATGATTACAACAAACCCTACAAAAAATCGGCACGGGTTGTCGGTGATGTCATCGGTAAATATCATCCTCATGGTGATACAGCGGTTTACGATACGATGGTGCGTATGGCGCAGCCTTTTTCATTGCGCTATATGCTGGTTGATGGACAAGGTAACTTTGGTTCAGTTGATGGCGATTCACCTGCAGCAATGCGATATACAGAAGTGCGTATGTCGAAAATTGCGCATGAAATTATCGAAGACATCGATAAAGAAACAGTCGATTATGCGCCGAACTATGACGGTTCAGAGCATGAGCCGGTTGTCATGCCGACCCGAATTCCAAATTTATTGGTTAATGGTTCCAGTGGTATTGCTGTCGGTATGGCAACGAACATTCCGCCACATAATCTAACGGAAGTCATTGCAGCCTGTTTAGCGTTAATTGATAACCCAGACGCCACTATCCCGGATTTAATGGAGCATGTGCCTGGTCCTGATTTTCCAACGGCTGCTATCATTAATGGCTCCTCCGGCATTCGTGAAGCGTATGAAAGCGGACGCGGCAAGATTTATGTGCGTGCACGTACCGAAATAGAAGAACACGATTCAGGTAGCAAAATTATTATTGCCGAATTGCCTTATCAAGTTAACAAAGCACGTTTGGTTGAAAAAATAGCTGAACTTGTTAAGGATAAAAAGATTGGTGGCGTAAAAGAATTACGTGACGAGTCAGACAAAGATGGCATGCGTGTCGTTATTGAATTGCGCCGCGGTGAAGTAGCCGAGGTGATGTTGAACAACCTGTATAAATTTACCGCAATGCAATCAGTCTTCGGTATTAATATCGTTGCTCTTGCTGATAACCGTCCACGATTGATGAATCTGAAAGATTTGTTAGAAGCTTTTATCAGTCATCGTCGTGAAGTTGTTACTCGTAGAACCGTCTTTGATTTACGTAAAGCGCGTGCGCGTGCACATATTTTAGAAGGACAAGCAGTAGCGTTAGCGAACATAGATCCGGTTATCGCATTAATTAAATCATCGCAGAGTCCAGCAGAAGCAAAAGAAGCTTTATTAAGCTGCACTTGGTCTTCTGATGCGGTTGTTGAAATGCTAGAACGTTCTGGCGCAGAATCTTCAAGGCCGGATAACTTGCCAAAAGAATATGGTTTGACTGAAGACGGTTATCGCTTATCACCAGAGCAGGCGCAAGCTATTCTTGAGTTACGTTTACAAAAGTTAACGGGTCTGGAAAAAGATAAGATACTGAAAGAGTACGGTGACTTATTAGAAACGATTGCTGATTTGCTTGATATTCTTTCACGACCTGAACGTTTAATGCAGGTTATTCGTGAAGAACTGGAAGTGATTCTGGAAAAATACGGCGATGAACGTAAAACTGAGATTGTTCATACACAAGAAGATCTGAGTATGGAAGATTTGATCACAGAAGAAGATGTGGTTGTTACCTTATCACATGCCGGTTATGCCAAATCACAACCGATTGACACCTATCGTTCTCAACGTCGTGGTGGTCGTGGTAAGTCAGCGACATCAGTCAAAGACGAAGACTTTATTGATAAGTTATTTATGGCGAGTACACACGATACTATTTTGTGTTTCTCTAATCGCGGTAAAGTCTATTGGTTAAAAGTTTACGACTTGCCACAAGCAAGCCGTACAGCGCGTGGTAAACCCATCATTAACTTATTGCCATTGGAAGAAGGGGAGCAAATTAATGCCGT
>JBELBG010000289.1:0-2542 GCA_042095435.1 Thiotrichaceae bacterium
ATTTTCAACTAGCCAAAGCTAATTTTGTTTTCTAGATTCGTTCTTGAATCAGCATTGTTCAATGCTTCTTCAAGTTCAATACGACCTTCTTTATATAAATTAAATAGCGCCGTATCGAAAGTTTGCATACCCCTTTGACCACTTTCTGCCATGGCAACTTTAATTTCATCAAGATCGCCTTTCAGAATCAGCTCCGCAATATGAGGTGTGTTAATCAGGATTTCTATCGCAGCACAACGTTTGCCGTCAACTGTTACTACCAAACGTTGTGAAATCACTGCACGAATATTCAATGATAAATCCATAAACAATTGTTTATGACTTTCTTGCGGGAACATATTAATGACACGTTCCATTGCCTGGTTCGCATTATTCGCGTGCATGGTAGATATTGCGAGGTGACCCGTGTTACTTAATTCGAGCGCGGCTTCCATCGTTACGCGATCTCGAATCTCACCAATCAAAATAACATCGGGCGCTTCTCGTAATGACGCCTTAAGTGCATTGGCATATGACATTGTATCGACGCCAACTTCTCGTTGATTTATAAGTGACTTTTT
Source organism: Thiotrichaceae bacterium (assembly GCA_042095435.1). Lineage (GTDB taxonomy): Bacteria > Pseudomonadota > Gammaproteobacteria > Eutrophobiales > Eutrophobiaceae > UBA7359. The sequence goes on from JBELBG010000289.1 coordinate 561, forward strand.
GTGTGGATGACTAAATTCAACTGGATCTTCAATCGTTAATATATGGCTATTACTGTTTTCATTTCGATGATCAATCATCGCAGCAAGCGTTGTTGACTTACCTGAACCGGTACCACCGACCATCAGGATTAAGCCACGCTTATTCATAATTAATTCCGTTAATATTTCCGGAACACCCAGTTCCTGTACTGTGGGAATTTTATTTGGGATACGGCGCAGAACCATACCGACATTACCACGCTGGCGAAATACATTGACACGAAAGCGCGCTAAATCTTCTAATGGAATCGCAAAGTCACACTCAAGGCGTTCTTCAAACTCCTTTTTTTGATAATCATTCATAATTCCGTAAGCCGCTTCTTTTGTTAGCTCCGGAGTCAGAATTGTTTTACCAACAGGGTTCGCTTTACCTTCTATTTTAATTTTAACAGGTGAATTAACAGTCAGAAAAAGATCCGACGCATCTTTTTCAACCATGAGTTTTAAATAAGGAGTGATATCCATTCTATGATTATGTACCGTTATTATTTAATTGATTATAAATGAGCTAGAACCTGTTAACGCATCATGCCTGATTCGTCATCCGTTTCTTCAAGACTGAGATGATCCAGACCATCCTGAGCATCTTTGCCTTTCGCATCTTTACCTTCCAGTTTGATACGCAAACGCAATTCGTTCATTGAGTCAGCAGAACGTAAGGCATCTTCCAGAGTTATGCGATCTGCTTCATACAAATCAAATAATGCCTGATCGAATGTTTTCATACCAAGCTCATTTGATTTCGCCATGATAGCTTTAATTTCGTGTACCTCACCTTTCAGAATCAAATCTGAAATCAATGGTGAATTCAATAATATTTCAATCGCTGCTGCACGACCTTTTCCATCAACTGTTTTTAACAAGCGTTGTGAAATAACGGCTTTGAGGTTGAGGGACAAATCCATTAACAACTGTGTCTTACGTTCTTCAGGAAAGAAGTTAATAATACGATCTAATGCCTGGTTTGAACTATTTGCGTGCAATGTCGCCATCGCCAAGTGACCTGTTTCTGCGAAAGCAATACCAAATTCCATCGTATCTTTATCACGAATCTCACCAAGAAGAATCACGTCAGGCGCCTGTCGCAAAGTATTTTTTAATGCGATATCCCAATCATCACAATCGACACCAACTTCGCGTTGCATAATGACGCAGTTTTTATGCGGGTGCACATATTCAATAGGATCTTCAATGGTAATAATATGGCCATAAGTATTAGCGTTTCGATAATCAATCATCGCTGCCAATGATGTTGATTTACCCGAACCGGTACCACCGACCATGATAATCAGACCGTTTTTGGTCATTACGGTATCTTTTAAAACTTCTGGCAAGCCAAGTTTATCGAGATTCGGCACTTCCGTTTCAATAACACGACAAACCATTCCACAAAATGTTTGTTGAATAAATGCATTTGCACGGAAACGACCGATACCGACAGGCGCAATTGCGAAGTTACATTCTTTTGTCGCTTCGTATTCCTTTAACTGCTTGTCATTCATAACCGCATAACACAACGCTTTTGTGTTTTCCGGCGTTAGCTCTGTCTTTGATACAGGCGTCATCTTGCCATGTATTTTTATTGCTGGCGGAAAGCCAACAGTAATGAATAAATCCGATCCCCCTTTCTCAACAAGAAGCTTGAGAAGATCGCGCATAAATTTTATCGCCTGTTCTCTTTCCATCTAATCCTCTCCCATTTAGGATTTAGTGTTTAGCTTACTAATACTAGAAGTTATCTTTATTCGCCGCTTTTGACATTGCTTCCTGGCGTGTGACTACATTCTTTTGAACCAATTGTTGTAGGTTTTGATCTAGTGTCTGCATACCAAACTGCTGACCCGTTTGAATTGCAGAATACATTTGTGCAATCTTATTTTCACGAATCAGGTTACGAATCGCAGGCGTACCAATCATAATTTCATGCGCTGCGACACGACCAC
>JBELBG010000290.1:0-2536 GCA_042095435.1 Thiotrichaceae bacterium
AAGGCCTGGTTTTCTTGATGGGCCTTTGGCGACACCTAATATAGGAATATGCGTGAGTTGTAATTCATAAAGTTCTTTTTTAGCAACGCCAATTTGACCTTTACCACCATCAATTAATATCAGGTCTGGCAAACTCGCATTTTCTTTAACTAGTCGCGTATAACGACGCCGGATAACCTGACTCATTGCGGCATAGTCATCACCTTCCGTAATATTTTCGATATTAAACTGCCGGTATTTGGAATTTAATGGCCCATCTGGTCCAAATACAACGCAAGAACCAACCGTTGCTTCGCCTTGTGTATGGCTAATATCAAAACACTCCATGTGTTCTATCGGCTCTTTAAATTCGAGTAACTTTTGTAATGAATCAAACCGTTTATGTTGGCTCTTATTACTCGCTATTTTCTGATTAATTGTTAATTCGGCATTTTCCTTTGCCATGCCCAGCCACTTTAGGCGCTCCCCTCTTACATTCGCTTTTAACTTTATCTTTTTAGCGGCTTTATCACTAATAACTTTTTCGAGCAGTTCAATATCATCGATGTGATGACTCAAAATTATTTCCTCAGGAATATTTTGCTTAGAATATTCGTTTAAGTAAAACTGACTGATAAAAGCCCTGACTAAATCTGCTTCTGTTCGCTCATCAATATGCTGTGGATAATAATTGCGATTACCAAGATTATGTCCAGCGCGAATAAAAACCAGTTGTATGCAAGCCTGATTAGCACTGATGACACAGCTTATAATGTCAATATCCCCACTATCCGAACTGATATGCTGCTTTTCCTGAACATCGCGTATAGAACGAATTTGATCCCTGAGTCTGGCAGCAAGCTCAAATTCAAGCGCATCAGAAGCCTTTTGCATGGGTTCGGTTAATGCTTCGATGACCACTTCATTCTTTCCTTCCAAAAATAAAGCGGCATTGTCAATATCCCGCTTATAGTCTTCCTCGGAGATATACTCGACACACGGTGCGGTACAGCGCTTTATTTGGTATTGCAGACAAGGACGTGAGCGATTGGCAAACACGCTGTCTTCACAGGAGCGGATTAAAAACAGCTTTTGTAACAAGTTTAATGTGCTTCTAACCGAGCCAGCGCTCGGATAAGGGCCAAAATACTTACCCTTTCCTTTTAATGCGCCACGATGATAGCGAAAACGAGGGTATTTATGATTAGTCGACAAATAAAGATAGGGATAACTTTTATCATCCCTGTATAGAATATTGTATCGAGGTTTATAGCTTTTAATTAAATTGTTTTCGAGTATGAGTGCTTCATTTTCTGTATGCGTCACAGTGATCTCGATATTTTCAATTTGCTTTACCATCACCTGTGTTTTCGGCGAGTCGGCTTGTGACCTGTTAAAATAACTCGAAACACGTTTTTTCAGGTTTTTTGCTTTACCGACATAAATGACCTTACTTTCTTCGTCTTGCATGCAATAAACACCAGGGCGACTGGTCAGTGTTTTTAGAAAAGATTGAGAATCAAAAGCCATTTATGAGCCTAATTCAATTTGAGCCTGTTTAAATATATCGTCAAACATCTTTTCTGTTAAACGCCCTGTATTCGTGTTGTAACGGCTACAATGATACGAATCAAGGATTTGTCGCCCATCTTCAAATTTATGTAATTTTCCATGCTCAAAAGGATAATCTTTTTGTTTTAAAGCCAAAGCCTTGATAACAGCCTTATGTGAAATCAAACCAAGACATAAAATCACTGCTTTTTTATCAATAACTTTTAATTCTTCGACTAAGTATTGATTACATCTATTTACCTCATCGCCGACAGGCTTGTTTTCTGGAGGTAAACATTTTACAGCATTCGTGATTCGCGCCTGTTTCAGCTTAAAGCCGTCTTTTATATGTACTGAAATCGGCTTATTACTGAAACCATGCTTATACAACATCTCATATAATAGAATACCGGCGTGATCGCCAGTGAATGGTCTACCGGTCGCATTCGCGCCATGCATCCCAGGAGCTAACCCAACAATAAGTAATTTAGGTTTTTTAACGCCAAATGCAGGTACCGGTTTGCAATAGTATTCAGGGTATTTCTTCTTAACCTCACCAAGAAACTGACTTAACCTGCTACACGACTGACATTTGATATCAAAAAGCATCTCTTTTCTCAAAAAATTAAACTTATAATTTACTTTATATATATACTATATCTATTTGTTATATTAGATATTATTAAATTAATTAAGTGTCTATTTATTATTCAAAAAGCCTAACAACCTAAATAAGCAAGTACACAGAGGTTTTAGGCAGAAAAATCTACTTTATTAAAGTGTGGATTATCAATACATGACTGCATCTGTCTTATTCTGCTTAACGGTATTTCCATCTCTTTTTTTAAGTCATTTTCCACGAAGATTAAATACTCTGTCTTGTCAGGCTTTGTTAAAGTATCAATAGCAACTCCTTTAAGTTCTTCATCAGTATCCAGCAACAAGGCTATCTGATAGCCAAAAATACAGGCAATCTCAATATAATCGTGCAGTTCACATAACATAG
>JBELBG010000291.1:0-2528 GCA_042095435.1 Thiotrichaceae bacterium
TTTATGTACGCTTGAGTTTGAAGATCATCGTCCATTGTATGACTGGTTTCTGGTTCAGTTACCGATTGAATGTCATCCGCAACAAATTGAGTTTGCGCGTTTAAATTTAAATTACACGGTAACCAGTAAACGTAAATTAAATGAATTGGTAACAGAAGGCCTTGTTTCCGGTTGGGATGATCCACGTATGCCAACGATTGTTGGAATGCGTCGTCGCGGCTTTACACCGGAATCTATACGTGATTTTTGTAATCGGATTGGTTTAACTAAAACAGACACGGTTATCGATGTAGGCGTGTTAGAAAATTGTGTCAGAGAAGATTTGGATAAACGCACCAAGCGTGTATTGGCTGTTTTAAAGCCACTTAAAGTAGTGATAGAAAACTATTCGGAAGGCGAAGTAGAAATGCTTGATGCACCTTATCACCCTAATGACCCGGAAATGGGGAAACGCCAGTTACCTTTCTCAAAAGAAATCTATATTGAACAGAGTGACTTCATGGAGGATCCGCCGAAAAAGTTTTTCCGCTTAGGGCCGGGGCGCGAAGTTCGTTTACGCTATGCTTACTTTATTACTTGCAAGGAAGTGATAAAGAATGATGCGGGGGAAGTTGTTGAATTACGTTGTACTTATGATCCGGAAACAAAAGGTGGTAATGCACCTGATGGTCGTAAAGTGAAAGGGACTATACATTGGGTTTCAGTAGAACAAGCATTAAAGACAGAAGTACGTTTGTATGAGCGTTTATTTAGCGACCCTAAGCCGGATAGCAAGAAACATGAACAGGACTGGAAAAGTTTTCTCAACCCTGAATCAATGCAAGTTTGCGAAACAGCATACCTTGAGCCTTCATTAAAAGAAGCGAAAGCAGAAGAAAGTTTTCAGTTTGAACGAACAGGTTATTTTAATGTAGATAGCAAAGACAGTGTTGATGGTAAACCGATTTTTAATCGCACGGTGACGTTACGCGACTCCTGGGCGAAACAAAAAAATAAATAAGGCTGATAATCTATGCAAAAAAAAGATGCTCTTTATCGTTCTCATATAAAAAGTTTGCCATTAATTAGCAACGGTAAAGTTAGAGATATTTATGATATAGATGATCAGTATATGCTGATCGTTACCAGTGACCGTTTGTCCGCATTTGATGTTATCTTACCTGATCCAATTCCCGGGAAAGGCCGTGTCTTGACTGAGGTATCGAACTTTTGGTTTAAACGTTGTGAGAATATTATTCCAAATCATCTTACGGATATTCCTGTTAAAGATGTGATTAAAGAAACGGATGAACTTGATGTGTTGGAAGGCCGCGCCATTGTTGTTCGTAAATTAAAACCGTTACCTATTGAAGCTGTTATTCGCGGTTACATTATTGGTTCCGGTTGGAAAAATTATCAGGAAAGCAGTACCGTTTGCGGTATTAGTTTGCCTGCTGGTCTACAACAAGCAGAAAAATTACCTGAAGCGATTTTCACACCGGCAACAAAAGCTGATGTTGGTGACCATGATGAAAATATTAACTTTGAAAAAACGGTTGAACTAATTGGGCAAGACTTGGCTGAACAAGTACGTGATATAAGTTTAAAAATTTATATGCAAGCTGTCGAATACGCGCATACGAAAAATATTATTATTGCCGATACGAAGTTTGAGTTTGGCCTTGATGAAAATGATGAATTGATTTTGATTGATGAAGTATTAACGCCAGACTCATCACGGTTCTGGCCAGTAGAGTCTTATAAAGTTGGTACAAGCCCGCCTAGCTTCGATAAACAATATATAAGAGATTATTTGGAAACACTGGATTGGGATAAGAAAGCTCCTGGACCGAAGTTACCGAAAGATGTGATTAGTAATACTGCTGCTAAATACGGAGAAGCACGAGATAAGTTAATTAACTAAATAAAAAAAGGGGTTAGTATGATTAAATTTATTAAGGTAATACCGTTTATGCTTTTATGTTCCTTTTTAATAGCGTGCTCTAATGAAAGTGCTGATGCAGAAACTGAAAAGGATCATGTTTGGAAAGAACAAACTGAAACAATCAACAAGGCAAAAGAGGTCGAAGGCATGTTAATAGACTCAGCAACTAATATGCAGAAAGCGATAGACAACCAGCAATAATATATTTACTGTTTAATTTAAATAAAGATTCAAATATGTGTCTTTTCTTATCATATTCGGAGTTTTAAACTTAATCTGATTATGATTTAGATGGTTTTACCAATTGATAGATGAACCATCAAAACTTATAAATTTCGCTGATTCAGATGGATCGGATTTCTTTATTATTTCTAGTAATGCTTGCGTAGTAATATCAGCAGAATGTAATTGACCTTTTGGTAATCTTGATTGAAATGGCTTGGATAGACTTGTATCAGTTGTGCCTGGGTGAAAAAGTAAAATACAGCAATTTGGAACTTTGTGTTTCCATTCAATACCGACGGTTTTTATAGCCATGTTAAGTGTCGCCTTTGATGTACGGTAACTTAGCCATCCACCCAGTCTGTTGTCATCAATACTGCCA
>JBELBG010000292.1:0-1854 GCA_042095435.1 Thiotrichaceae bacterium
AAGAAAACCAAACAAACTGAGGTCTTACAATGTTATTTGATTCTGCATAAAACCGGTCTGTCGCGCTATCAATCATGGAGGCCGTTGCGGCAAAAGCACCGTTATTAATGGCTGTCTGTGTATCTTTAGCGCATTCAATTGATGGCTCTTTTTTTATAACGGTATTAATTTGCATGGTGTTATTTATTAACGCTTGCTGCATCAATTCAATGCCGGGAAGAATATAGCCACCCTGATGATTTCCATCATGATCAATCATATCTATCGTCAATGCCGTACCACAACTCACAAGGCAAAGTGCCGACTGGTTTGCTTCCCAACTGGCTATCATAGAAAGCCAGCGATCAACGCCCATTTGGCTCGTGTCCTGATAACTGTTTTTTAAACCTTTATATTCTGCACTGACATTGGCTTGCCAACATTCCTGTTGCCACTGCTTTTTTACCCAATCATTCAGGGTATTAAAAACCTGATTACCGGCAACATTAGATACCAGCACAGCACCAGGTTTTTCTCTAATAGACAGGTTTTTCTGCATGTCTTGCTGTATTGTTTTGCCCGAGTATGCAAATGCACCTGTTGAGATAAAATCATCATTTTCCTGAGTAGCCCAGTTCACAGAGGAATTACCGATATCCAGTAATAATTCCATTATGATGACACTCTCAAACTGACTTCACCGGCGTTAAAGCGTTTTATATTTCCTGAAACAGACATCAATAATAAACCCTGATCATCAACGCCTTTTAAAATGCCTTCAACTTCTTCATTAGGTAAGATTAGCTTTGCTTGCTGCTCAATAAAGTAATCAAGCTTTCGCCACTCTTCAAGCAGATCAGCACAGTTACTAGCTTCAACTTTTTTTAATATTTCAAATACATTTATCAACAATGTTGCAGCAAATTCATTCCTCGATATTTTTTGATTTGTATGTGCGCATATATCCGTTATCGGTCGTTTTATTTGTGATTCAACGCCTTCTGGTAGTTCATAATTCACACCTACACCTATGACAACATCAACAGGACCATTCGTTTCACCACGTAATTCAAGCAGGATGCCACCAATTTTTTTGCCTTCCACAACAATGTCATTAGGCCATTTCAAACCGACTTTGTTAATATCTTTCGATTGCAAACTACGAGCGACGGCAACGCCCATAAACAAGGATAATAAACCTAATGTTTGCGGAGCGACATTAAATCGCCATCCAACTGAGAACATTAAACCACTGCCTAAAGGCGCAATCCATTGGTTATCACGGCGACCACGTCCATGAGATTGATATTCAGCAAACACAGCATGGCCATGAATTTGTTGTTCACCAAGACTATTGAATAAGGCTGAATTTGTTGAATCAGTCTTTAATAACACATCAATTTTACTGCAAGTTTCCGCTACTTCTGGAAACAATAACTGTCTTATTTTTTCGGCAGATAACAATTCGACAGATCGTTTAAGCCGATAACCTTTGCCGCGTTCAGCTTCTATTTCCAGGCCTAGTGACTCAAGTCGCTTAATTGATTTCCAGACTGCGGCACGGGAAATGTTCAACTGATGCGCTAATGTTTCACCGGAATGAAGCTCACCATCTGAAAGTATTGACAGCAAAGCTGCATGCCCTGTTTTCATAAGATACTAAATTTAATATTGATAATGTATCTAATGTTTATAATCCACTTAGCTCGATAAAATAGAATTACGAGTCATCTTTTCGTAAAGTTGGGTCTTCATCATCAGATAGGTCATCATCCAACATGATTGTTTCGTCAGAGTCTTCTGCCAACATGATTGTTTCATCATCAATGCTTTCTTCGATATCATCTCCATCCGGAGGAAGACCAGCATCAATAC
>JBELBG010000292.1:1864-2520 GCA_042095435.1 Thiotrichaceae bacterium
CCTTGTTGTTCCTGTAATATCAAAATCCATGTCACTACCAGCAGAAGCAATATTATCTATATTAACGTCAACATCATTCATAACTTCAGTTGCGTCTCCTGAACCATCATGTTCTCTCATAACCGTTGCTTCTTCAGCGTCATCCATTGCCGCCGACTGTCCGGCAAAAACAGTATTGGAAATCACTGTCATACCGCTATCTTCCATTTCCGGCATGATAAATTCAAAATCACACTTATGCAGTAGAATCCGATCACCATGTTTTAAACGCACTTCACTGCTAACAGCCTGACCATTAACAAATGTTCCGTTAATACTGCCTTGATCGATTATCCAATATGAATAATCTTTAAACTCAATTAAGGCATGGCGACGACCAATGGTAGATTCATTCACAACAATATAATCCAAATGCTCAGTATCTTTGCCTGCTACACGTCCAAACATGGTTGGCTTAGCACCAAGTTTATGCGTTTGTTTATCTGTCTTACCTTGTAAGTCATTAATATAGGCATCTTGAGCAACAGGCTCTCCGTCCGTCTTTAATTCCTTACTACGACGTATAAGTAAAATTAAGATTCCAAATAATGTCACCGTTAAAACTATTGCTGCGGCAATGATTATGATGGAGCGAATACGTTCTTCCTCCCCCATCG